>NZ_JBJURL010000025.1:0-49850 GCF_046097905.1 Pseudarthrobacter sp. NKDBFgelt
CAGGTGTTTGGCACCGTCCACGCCCACCACGCGGGCCTGCGGCACCAGGCTGAAGCGTTCGGCCGCCTCGGCAGGCTGTTCGCCGGGCTGCGGGAAATGCCCAAATACCAGCTTGTCTTGGGGCTGGCGGAAGTGCGGAAGCAGGTGGCCCTGGTGGGAGCCGGGCTTGCGGCCGATGGCAGGCTGGACAGCCCGGAGGACATCTTCTTCCTCGATTTCGGGGAGGCCCGGCAGGCGCTCCAGGGCCCGGAGGCACAAGGGCCCCGGAATCTGCGTGAACTCGTGGTGGACCGGCGGGCCGCTTACGCCAGCGAGCTGGGCAGGCGCCACATCCCCAGGGCCCTGCTCTCGGACGGCACCGAACCCGAGGTACTGTACGCCGCCGCACGTGGTGCGGCGGGCAGCGCCACATTGTCCGGCAGCCCGGCCTCAGCGGGATCCGTCACCGCCCGGGCCCGCGTCATCCTGGACCCCGTAGGTGCCCACCTCGAACCCGGCGAGATCCTGGTGGCTCCGTCCACCGATCCGGGGTGGACGCCATTGTTCCTGACCGCCGGCGGCCTGGTGATGGAGATGGGCGGGCCCAACTCGCATGGCGCCGTAGTTGCCCGGGAGTACGGCATTCCGGCCGTGGTGGGGGTGCCGGAGGCCACCGTCCGGCTTGCCACGGGACAAAGAATAACGGTCGACGGCGGCGCCGGAACCATCGTGCCCGAATAGGCCCGCGGGTTCCCCGCCCTGCCCGGGCACTGCCCCCCACTGCCCCGCAGGCAGGTGTGGGGAGCCGTGCCGAGGCGTACCCTTGAGCTATGGACTCCCATCAAGGAGACGGCCGGACAATGAACCACCGGAATATGGGCGACCCCCTCACCACCAGGGCCGCAAAACAGCGCCGGAACCGCGCGTGGTTGCGGTGGGTTCCCGCCGTGGCTACACCTGCGGTGATCGCTGCCGGAGTGCTGGTGGGATCCATCCCGGCACGCGCCGGCGACGCCCTGGCGGACAAGACCCCGGCCGACGTACTTGCCCTCCTCGCCGGCCACAACACGCACACCTTCTCGGGCACGATTGAACAGGCCTCCGAGCTCGGGTTGCCGGAACTGCCTGCAACGGGCCCAAGTTCGGGTGCCGCGTCGGATGACCCCGCCGCCTCCGCGATCGAGATGCTCACCGGTGAGCATACGGCGAGGGTCTTCATGGACGGCAAGGCCAAAGTCCGTATCCAGGTGGTGGACCGGTTCGCCGAGCGGAACATCATCCGGCGGGACAACGATGTGTGGTTCTACTCGTCCAAGGACAACTCAACAGCGCACCTGACGTTGCCGGCCCATGCCCGCGACCTCCCGCTGGAAGACCCGGCATTGCCTGGCACCAGCCCGGAAAGCGCCACTCCTGAAGGCAGCATGGTCCCGCCGACGCCCCAGGATCTCGCGGCGAAGTTCCTCGCTAAAGCAGACAGCACAACGGCCGTGTCTGTTGGCCCGGACGTCCAGGTTGCCGGGCGCGCCGCCTATAACCTGGTCCTCGAGCCGCGCACCGGCGGCACGCTGGTGGGGATGATCGCCATCGCCGTGGATGGAGAAACCGGCATGCCGCTTTCCGTGGAGGTTACGGCACGCGGGGCAGGAGAGCCTGCCTTCAGGACGGGCTTCACCAGCCTTTCGCTGGACGCACCGGATGCCGCCCTGTTCAACTTCGTGCCACCGCCGGGCAGCACGGTTGAAGAGCTTCAGTTCCAGCATCCTGTGCACCCGTCCACCGGCCCAGGGGTGCCCGGTTACCCCGGAGCGCACACCGATCCGGAGCAGCTTGCGGCCGGCATCAAGGACAAGGCCGGCTCCTACCTGGCCGGGACCGGCTGGGAAACGGTTGTGGAACTGCCGGCGGAAAGCGGAGCCGGTGCAAAGCTCGGCACCGCGCTGGCGCAGAATCCGCTGCTCAGCCAGGCAGCCGTCGTCGTTCCTGGCGGGCGGCTGCTCTCCAGCGCACTCTTCAACGTCCTGCTGACCGACGACGGCCGCGTCTTTGCGGGCATGGTCCCGGCTGACAGGCTGCAAGCCGCATCCTCCGCCCCGTGACGGGACCCGCAGGGGTTCCGGGACGGCGGACGTACGGCCTGACCATCGAGACGCTGGGCCTGACCAAGCGCTTCGGGCAGCAGGTGGCCGTGGACAGCCTGGATCTCGCGGTGCCGTCAGGCGCGGTGTTTGGCTTCCTGGGCCCCAACGGCTCGGGAAAGACCACCACCATCCGGATGCTGCTGGGCCTCGCCGCGGCGTCCGCAGGGACCGTCAGGATGCTGGGAAAGGAGATGCCCGGCAGCTTCCAGGATGTCCTGCCACGGGTGGGGGCGCTCGTGGAGGGGCCCGCCTTCTATCCGTTCCTTTCGGGGACCGCGAACCTCCACCGGCTGGACGCCGCCGGCCGGCACGCGGATCCCGCCACCCGCCGGGAACGGGTGGGCCTGGCCCTGGAACGGGTAGGGCTTGGCCACGCCGCCGGCAAGCGGGTCCACGCGTACTCGCTCGGCATGAAGCAACGGCTGGGCATCGCCAACGCCCTCCTGTCCCCCCGCGAACTGCTGGTGCTGGATGAACCCACGAACGGACTGGACCCGCAGGGCACCCGGGAAGTTCGGAACCTGGTCCGGTCCCTGGCAGCAGACGGGACCACTGTTTTCGTCTCCAGCCACCTGCTCGCCGAAGTTGAACAGATCTGCACGCACGCGGCCGTCATGAGCGCCGGCCGCCTCGTGGCGCAGGGCCCGCTGGCCGAACTGCGCCGGTCCGGGAGCTCGCGCCTGCGCCTGGTGACCCCGGACGCGGGTCCGGCGTCGTCGGTCCTGGCAACGCTGGGGCTGTCCCCGGAAACAGGGGCTGGCCAGCCGGATGGGGACGTGGTGCTGGCTGCCCTGGCAGCGCCGGGATTCCCGCCGGAGGCCGGGGCGGGGCGTCCCGCCCCGGAGGACATTGTTGCGGAGCTCGTCAAGGCAGGCGTCCGCGTGCGCGGTTTCGCGGTGGAACGGGAGAGCCTCGAGGACCGGTTTGTTGAACTGACGGGGGAGGGGTTCGACGTTGCCCAGTAGTGCGAAGGAGAAGTCGAAGGCGGAGGGCATGTCGGCCGTGGCGGGACCGCGGGGAGCCGGCATGTCCCTCCTGCTGTCCGAAATCGCGGTCCTGTTCCGGCGGCGCCGAACCTGGGCCCTGCTGCTCGCGCTGGCCGCCATTCCGGTGCTGATTGCCGTGGCCGTGAGGGTCTCTTCGGCGGTTCCTCCCGGGCGCGGCCCGGCCTTCCTGGACCGGATCACGCAGAACGGCCTGTTCGTCGCGTTCACGGCAATGCTGGTGTCCGTCCCCCTGTTCCTGCCGCTGACAGTGGGTGTGGTGGCGGGGGACACCATCGCGGGCGAGGCCAACCTGGGAACGCTGCGGTACCTGCTGGTTGCGCCGGCGGGCCGGGTCCGGCTGCTGCTGGTGAAATATGCCGGAGCCCTGGCGTTCTGCCTCGCTGCACCCCTCACAGTTGCCCTCGCCGGAGCCGCCATCGGTGCCGCCCTTTTCCCCGTGGGCCCCGTGACCTTGCTGTCCGGGGATGTCATCGAGCCGCCGGAGGCCGTGCTCCGGCTCCTCCTGATCTCGGCGTACCTGGCCGTTTCCCTGGCCGGGCTGTCCGCCATAGGCCTGTTCCTGTCCACGCTGACCGTGGTTCCGGTGGGCGCCATGGCAGCCACAGTGGTGCTCTCGGTGGTATCCCAGGTCCTCGACCAGCTGCCGCAGCTCGAGTGGCTGCACCCGTGGCTGTTCAGCCATTACTGGCTGGGCTTCGGGGACCTGCTCCGCCAGCCCGTGCTGTGGGACTCGTTCGCCAGCAATGCGCTGCTGCAGGCCGGATACGTGGCCGTGTTCGGCGCACTCGCCTACGGCCGGTTCGTCACCA
This sequence comes from Pseudarthrobacter sp. NKDBFgelt, assembly GCF_046097905.1. Taxonomy (NCBI): domain Bacteria; kingdom Bacillati; phylum Actinomycetota; class Actinomycetes; order Micrococcales; family Micrococcaceae; genus Pseudarthrobacter; species Pseudarthrobacter sp. NKDBFgelt. The sequence continues at coordinate 3,937 of NZ_JBJURL010000025.1, forward strand.
AGGACGTCTTGAGCTAAGCCGGGGTCAGGAATCCCGGCCGGCACGCGTCCTCAGGCGTGCTGGTGCGCCTCGTGTTCTGAATGGCTGGCGGGCTCCAGCTGGAACGTGCAATGGTCGGTATCGAAGTGCGAGCCCAGGCAGGTGATCAGCTTGTCCAGCAACTGGTCGGCGCCGCGGGCGTTGAGCACCCCGTCCTCCACCACCACGTGCGCCGAGAAGACCGGGACGCCGGAGGTGATGGTCCAGATGTGGATGTCGTGCACGTCCGTGACTCCCTCCACGGACAGGATGTGTTCGCGGATCATCTGCACTTCCACGCCCTTGGGACTGGCCTCCAGCAGCACATCCACCACGTCGCGGAGCAGGCTCCAGGCCCGGGGCAGGATCATCAGGGCGATGATGACGGACGCGATGGTGTCCGCCGCCTGGAACCCGGTCGCCATGATCACCACGGCCGCGGCGATCACGGCGAAGGAACCCAGAAGGTCGCCCAGGACCTCCAGGTAGGCGCCCCGCACGTTGAGGCTCTCCCGGTGCGCTCCGCGCAGGATCACCAGGGACGCCACGTTTGCGGCGGCGCCCAGGACGGCGGCGAACAGCATGATGTCCGTCTGCACGTCCGGCGCCGCACCGATCCGGCGGATCGCCTCGCTGAAGATGACCACGGAGATCACGATCAGGATCAGGGCATTTGCCAGCGCAGCCAGTACCTCCGCCCGCTGGTACCCGTAAGTCCTTTGGTCGCTGGCAGGCCGCCCTGCAATCCACGCAGCCAGCAGGGCGATTGTTACGCCCGCTGCGTCTGAGAGCATGTGGCCGGCATCGGCAAGCAGGGACAGCGAGCCCGAGAGGACCGCGCCGGCAACCTGGACCAGGACCACGGACAGCGTGATGGCAAGGACGGCAATAAGCCGTTTCCGGTGCCGCCCTGTTGCTGTGATGCCGTGGGTGTGGCTGTGGTCGTGTCCCATGCCTATAAGGCTAGCCCCAGCCGAGCTCGTGCAGCCGGTCGTCATCAATCCCGAAGTGGTGGGCGATCTCATGCACGACGGTCACGGCCACTTCGTGGATGACGTCCTCCCGGGACGCGCAGATGTCCAGGATGGGCTCCCGGAAGATAGTGATCCTGTCCGGCAGGGACCCGGCGTCCCACCAGGAGTCCCGCTCGGTCAGGGGGACGCCCTCATAGAGTCCCAGCAGGACGGTGTCCGGGTCCTCCCCGGGCTTCGGGAAATAGTCGTCCTCAATGAACACCGCAACGTTGTCCATGGCGCGGGCCAGCTTGTCCGGGATGCTGTCCAGGGCGTCCTGGACAGCGGCCTCGAAGTCGTCCTCGGACATGGTGAAGCGGAGCGGTTCGCTGGGGCCCCCAGGGGCGGTGGGCAGGCCCGGCGGCAGGCTGGCTGGCATACTCCGACTCTAGCGGGAACCGGCCGCCCCGGCTCCCCGCGGATTCCGGCTCCTCCGCCGGGTCAGCGCCACGCCCACCAGGCAGAGCAGGCCGCCCACCAGGCCCAGCAAGGCAGGAACCTCGCCCAGCAGGACCCAGGAAATCAGGATGGTGGTCCCGGGAACCAGGTAGGTGGTGGCGGCCAGCTTTCCGGCGTCCACCAGCGAGAGCGCGTACGCCCAGGTGGTGAAGGCAATGGCAGTGGGGAAGATCCCCAGATAGACGAGCCCCCATGTTGCCTGCGGCGGTGCCGCCTGCACTTCGCTGACCAGCTGGCCTGCAAAGGGCAGGCAGCAGAGCGCACCCACCAGGATCCCGAACCAGGTGGCCTGCGCGGCCGGAAATTTCCGCAGCACAGGCTTCTGGATGATGACGCTGACGGCGGCGAGCACGGCGGCAAGGAGGCACAGCAGCACGCCTGCCACGTCCGTCGTCGCCCCTTCCCCGGGCGCGGAAGGCTGGGCTGATCCGAAGGCGATCAGCGCCACACCGGCGAACGCAACCAGGCTTCCGATGATGAGCCACCGCGGGAAGCCCTCCTTGAGGAAGATGCCGGCCATGATGGCCACCAGGATGGGGTTCACGTTGATCAGCAGGGCGCTGGTGCCCGCATCAAGCACGTGCTCGGCGGCGTTCAGCGCCACGTTGTACCCGCCGAACCACATCACCCCGTAGGCCAGGATCGGCCACCATTCCCGGCCCCTCGGCAGGAGCCGGGTCCTCAGCAGCTGCGGCAGGACCAGCAGGGAGAGCACGACGGCGGCAATCGCCAGCCTGCCGAGCGTCAGGGAGCCTGGGGAGAAGTGGGGGCCGATAGCCCGGATCCCCACGAAGGCGGACGCCCAGAGGACCACGGTGACCACCATCGCTGCCACGCCGAGGGCCCTGACCGGGGGTGCGGCGGTGCGGGGAGGTGCGGGGGCAGTCCGGTTGGCGGGGCTGGTTGAAGGCATGCAGCAAATCTATCCGGGCGCAGGGGCAGCTGACTGGCGGAAATCGGCCACGTCTGCGCAACTTCCTGCCAAAGTCGGCCTGGGGGCTATTGCGGCGCCGCCCATTCCAGCAGGCGTTCCAGGGGCCAGGTGGTGATGATCCGGTCGGCGGCAACGCCGTTCTTCTCCGCGCGCTCGGCGCCGTACTGCAGGAAGTCGAGCTGGCCGGGTGCATGGGCGTCGCTGTCGATCGAGAACAGGCAGCCGGCGTCGAGGGCGAGCTGGATCAGCGCATCGGGCGGGTCCTGGCGTTCCGGCCGGGAATTGATTTCCACCGCCACGTTGTGTTCGGCGCAGGCGGCGAACACCTCCTTGGCATCGAAGTCCGACGGCGGCCTCGTGCCGCGGGAGCCCTCCACCAGGCGCCCGGTGCAGTGGCCCAGGACGTTGGTGTGCGGGTCCTGGATGCCGCCGAGCATGCGGCGGGTCATGGTCCTGCTGTCCGCGCGCAGCTTTGAATGGACGCTGGCAACCACAATGTCCAGGCGGTCAAGCAGTTCCGGGTCCTGGTCCAGTTCCCCCGATTCCAGGATGTCCACCTCGATGCCTGCCAGCAGCCGGACCGGCCTGCCCGGCTGGCCGCCGTCACCTGGAACGGGGCCGGCATTGATCGACTCCACCACGTCCAGCTGCCGGAGCAGGCGTTCGGCGGAAAGCCCGTTCGCAATGGTGAGGTTGGGCGAGTGGTCTGTCAGTGCGAGGTATTCCCTTCCCAGTACCCCGGCGGCAGCCACCATCAGCTCAATGGGGGAGCCGCCGTCGGACCAGTCACTGTGGCTGTGCAGGTCTCCCCGCAGCATCTCCCGGAGCTCGGCCCCTCCGGACGCCAGCGGCTTGGCCCCCTTCTCCCGGAGATCCGCCAGGTACTCGGGAACCTGGCCTTCCACCGACTGGCGGATCACCTGGTAGGTCCGGTCACCGATGCCCTTCATGGATTTCAGCCGGCCGTTTTCGGCACGGGCGGCCACTTCCTCCGGCGGCAGCGGGCTGATGGCCGCCGCTGCCTTGCGGAATGCCTGGACCTTGAAAGTGGCAGCGCGTCCGCGCTCCAGCCAGAAGGCGATCTCATTGAGTGCTGCTACGGCATCCATCCGTCCATCTTCACCCGTCCCGCCCGCTCCGTGGCGGTGTTTTTGGCCGATTTTGGATAATTCCTGCCTAGGCCCTATAGTTTTAGAGTCCAGTTCGGAGAAACGCAGAGGACAAAGACGGAAAGCCCCGCTTGACGCCTTTTATTTTGTTCCGAACGGGTTCTGGCCCCCATCGTCTAGCGGCCTAGGACACCGCCCTTTCACGGCGGCGGCACGGGTTCGAATCCCGTTGGGGGTACGCAAGGAACTGGTCAAACAGGCAGAAAATGTCTGGTAGGCTGGAAGCCTTGAAAAAAGCGGTAGAGATACTGCGGAAGCAAGAAACGCAAGGCCCTGTAGCGCAGTTGGTTAGCGCGCCGCCCTGTCACGGCGGAGGTCGCGGGTTCAAGTCCCGTCAGGGTCGCTCTGATTGTTGGAAGAGATTCCGGCTGTCATGGTGACTAGTCACCTAGGCTCTGTAGCTCAGTTGGTAGAGCGTTCGACTGAAAATCGAAAGGTCACCGGATCGACGCCGGTCGGAGCCACCACTGGGAAGCATCAGTTCTTCGGAACTGGTGCTTTTCTTATTTCCTGGGCCTACAGTTAATGGGCCCGCATGGAGCACGTCTCGATCCGGCATCAATACCCCCGGGGCCGGCCAATTTCCCGCCCCGCCGCTTTTCGGGTTCCGTAAAATTGCTGGCTGCACAGCCGTGGACACACGGCAGCGGCATAAGAGAACACACACGAACAGACGAACGTACACGAGACGAACCTGCACAACGCAGTCTGAGCGCGCACAGCGCATAAGGAGAAACTGGGAATGTCCGCCACACCTGGCACCAGGACCATCAGCCAACCACCGGGGGAAACACCGCCCGCCCATAAGAAAGCGGCGGATCGGCCGCCCGGAACCGGCGGTCAGCAACTCGCCAGATGGGTCTTCTGGCCCGCAGCCGGAACCATCATTGTTTTTGTCCTCTTCGCGACGATTTTCCCTGCTGCTGCCACAGAGATCTTCACCACCATCCAAGGCAACGTCATCAACTGGTTCGGCTGGTATTACGTTGCCGCCGTTGCGCTCTTCGTGGCGTTTTCCCTCTGGATTGGCCTTAGCCACTATGGCGACATCAAACTGGGCAAGGACGAGGATGAGCCGGAGTTCTCCGTCATGTCCTGGTTCGCCCTGCTCTTCGCGGCCGGCATGGGCATCGGACTTGTCTTCTTCGGTGTGGCAGAGCCGCTGAACCATTTTGCCGCACCCCGGCCCGGTGTTGAAGGATCCCCCCTGGTGCTCGCCCAGCAGGCGATGACGCAGACCTACCTCCACTGGGGCCTCCATGCCTGGGCCATCTACGTTGTGGTGGGCGTATCGATTGCCTACGCAGTCCACCGCAGGAACCGCCCCATCTCTATCCGCTGGACGCTTGAGCCGCTCCTGGGGCGCAAGCGCGTTTCCGGCGGGTGGGGCAACCTGATCGACGTCGTGGCCCTGGTAGGCACGCTGTTCGGTGTTGCCACCTCCCTGGGCCTTGGCGTCCTGCAGATCTCCGCCGGCCTTGAACAGGCCAACATCATCCAGGCCACCACCATGACGCAGATCGGGTTGATCCTCTGCATCATCACGCTGACCATCATTTCGGTGGTGTCCGGTGTGGGCAAGGGCATGAAGTGGCTCTCCAACACCAACCTGGTCCTGGCCGCGCTGCTGATGCTGGTGGTGCTGTTTACCGGGCCCACGCTGTTCCTGCTGCGTGAGTTCGTGCAGTCGATCGGGCACTACCTCCAGAACGTTGTAGGCCTTACCTTCAACACGCTGGCATTTTCAGGCGCAGAGGGAGAGGCATGGCAGGCCGCCTGGACCACCTTCTACTGGGGCTGGTGGATCTCCTGGGCGCCGTTCGTCGGTATCTTCATCGCCCGTATTTCCAAGGGCCGCACCGTCCGGCAGTTCGTCGCCGGCGTGCTCCTGGTACCCACCGCCATGGGCTTCCTGTGGTTCTCCGTCCTGGGCGGCGCCGCCATCCACCGCGAGCTGTTCGGCAGCGGCGGGCTCATCGGCGACGACGGCACCGTGGATACCGAGGGCGCCCTGTTCAACCTGCTCGGCAGCCTGCCCGGCGGGGTTGTCCTCACCGCCGGCGCGATTCTCCTGATAGCCATCTTCTTCATCACGTCGGCAGACTCCGGTGCCCTGGTCATGGGTATGATCTCCACCGGCGGAGACGTGGAACCCAGGAACTGGTTGCGCATCTTCTGGGCACTGGCCGCCGCCGCTGTTGCCATCGCCCTGCTCCTGGCCAATGGACTGCAGGCGATCCAAACCGCGGCCATCCTTACCGCGGTGCCCTTCAGCGTGGTCATCATCCTGATGTGTATCTCCACGGCCAAGGCCTTTCATCGGGAGCATGAGACCCTGATGCGCGCACAACGTAAGCTGGCCCGCGACCAGATGGCCGCCCATGTCACGGAGCAGGTCCAGGACTCCATGCATGACTCGGTCCAGGAGCACTACCAGGAGCACGTCGCGGAACAGATCCACGACTCCGTCCAGGAGCACTACCAGGAGCACTTGGCGGATCAGGTCCAGGACCAGGTCAGCGAAGCCGTGGAGGCCCATCTGACCGAACGCCTGGCCGCGGGCGAGGCTGCAGACGCCACGGCTGCGCGAACACCCAAGGCGTAGTCCGGCCGCCCGACGCGCGGTTTTCGGCTTCTGAGGGAGGCACCTGCCCAGCCCGGGCAGGTGCCTCCCTTTTCCGTGCCCGGACCACAAAACGGTCCTGGCCAAGGGGTGGCATTTCTCACCTTTGCGCGGCCAAAAGGCAACATTTGATCTTGGCTGAAGGTTGTGGCACGCGCGCGTTAGGGGTTAGGTGTAAGCGCTTGCGCAAAAGTGGCCAATGCCCGGAATCGGGCGATGAAACCTGGTTTGATCTCTCCCTTGGAGCCTGTCTACGGTGGAAACACGGCCAGGAAAGCACCACCATCCGGGCCTCTTCTACGGGGACCACCCAACCCCGTTCCCCCTTGATACAACGGCGTCCCCGATGACGCCTGCCGTGTCCCCGGGGGCCGTCGAAGTTCGAAGGGCATGGGCATCCGCCCGTCTTCCACGAACAGTCATAACTCCGCGAGAAGAGCAACAATGCACAAGCACCCCCAATCACCCCGGATGCTGCGGTGGCGCCCCGCCGCCGCAGCACTGGCCACCGCCGTGGCTGCCTCGGCCTTCCTGGCCGTTCCCTCGGCGCAGGCCAACGAGCCGGCAGATCCGCCGGCCGCCGAGCAGATGCCGGCCCCCACCCCCGGATTCCCCCTCCCCACGGAACACACGCAGGAAGCTTTCGACCCGGCGTCGGACTTCACCTCCAAGTGGACCCGCGCCGACGCCAAGCAGATCATGGCGCAGAGCGACCCCACTGTTGCCCCCGGTGAGAACTCCATGAGCCCGGACGTCACCATGCCGGAAATCCCGGAGGATTTCCCCACCATGAACGAGGACGTGTGGGTCTGGGACACCTGGTCCCTCACCGACGAAAACGCGAACCAGATCAGCTACAAGGGCTGGGACGTCATCTTCTCGCTCGTGGCAGACCGGCACGCCGGCTACGGCTTCGACCAGCGCCACTGGAACGCGCGCATCGGCTACTTCTTCCGCAAGACCAACGCGGATCCGGCCAAGGACAAGTGGAACTACGGCGGCCACGTCTTCGCCGACGGCGCCTCCATCGGCAACACCGAATGGTCCGGCTCCACCCGCCTGATGCAGGGCAACCAGGTGAACGTGTTCTACACGGCCACCACGTTCTACGACATCGCCGAACGGAACGCAGGCGGCGGCGGCATCGCCCCGGATGCGTCCATCGCCAAGGCCCTGGGCAAGATCCATGCAGACGAGAATGGCGTCACCTTCGACGGGTTCAAGCACACCAACCTGCTTGAGCCTGATGGGGAGATGTACCAGACCAAGGAACAGAACCCGGGCTTCGCCTTCCGCGACCCCTACACCTTTGCCGACCCGGCCCACCCCGGCAAGACCTTCATGGTCTTCGAAGGCAACACCGGCGGCACGCGCGGCGAGTACGAGTGCAAGCCCGAAGACCTCGGGTACCGCCCCGGCGATGCCAATGCCGAGTCCGTTGACGAGGTCAACAGCAGCGGAGCCTACTACCAGACAGCGAACGTCGGCCTGGCAGTGGCGGACAACAAGGACCTGACCAAGTGGTCCTTCCTGCCGCCGATCCTCTCCGCCAACTGCGTGAACGACCAGACCGAGCGTCCGCAGATCTTCATCCAGAATGAGGGCGGCAAGAACAAGTACTACCTGTTCACCATCAGCCACCAGTTCACCTACGCAGCCGGCATGCGCGGCCCGGACGGCGTCTACGGCTTCGTCGGCGACGGCGTCCGCTCGGACTACCAGCCCATGAACAACAGCGGCCTGGCCCTGGGCTCGCCCACGGACCTGAACCTGCCGTCCGAGTCCCCGGAGGCACCCACCCCGAACCAGAACGGCCGCCAGTTCCAGGCCTACTCGCACTACGTGCAGCCGGGCGGACTGGTGCAGTCGTTCATCGACAACGTGAACGGCGTACGCGGCGGCTCGCTGTCGCCCACCGTGAAGATCAACTTCCGGGACGGCATCTCGCAGGTGGACCGCAGCTTCGGCCAGGACGGCCTTGGCCCGTTCGGCTACCTGCCCACCAACCTCCGCGTTGGCGGCGAGGGCCACTACAAGTAAAACCGACTGCCCCCTAAATGCAGTTTAGGTACAGGCAGGGACGTCCGGATCAGGGCGCCCCTGCCTGCTGCCGTTAAGGCACCGCCGGGGATAGGGTGGGGATCAACAGAAGGGGGAGTGCCTGATGGAATACCAGAACCCACAACCCAGCCAGGGGCTACAACAGCGGGCCGCGCCGGTTCCCGTACCCGGCCCCGGCCGAACCGTTATTTCCGAGACAGCCGTCGCCAAGGTGGCGGGCATAGCAGCCCGCTCCGTTCCCGGTGTCTATTCCCTGGGCTCTGTCCCGTCACGCGCGCTCGGTGCCATCCGCGACGCCGTCGGCAGTTCCGACCATGCCGCCGGTGTGCGGGCCGAAGTCGGTGAAACACAGGTTGCCGTGGACATCAGCCTGGTTGCGAGTTACGGGACACCGCTCCACTCGTTGGCCAACGCCGTGCGTGCCGCCGTCTACCGGGCGGTCGAGGAGCTCGTGGGGCTGCAGGTGATCGAGGTAAACGTGGAAGTCACCGACGTCTACATTCCGCCTCCGGTCAAACCCGCCGTTTCCGGACCGACTGACGTTTCCGGCACGGCCGGAAGGGAGGCGCTGCTGTGAACCTCACCGTGGCCGGCGCAGCAATGGGTGCCTTCGTCGCCTTCATGTCCCTGCAGTTCGGGTTATGGGGCTTCCTGGTTTCCCTCCTCTTTATGGCCATCGGGGCACTCCTGGGCAGGGCCGCCGAAGGGAAACTGGACCTTCGCGGGGTCCTGGACGCCATCATCGGCCGGCGCTCGTCCTCATGAGCTCCACAGCCCCGGCGGTCCGGGGCCAACAGCTGAGCGGCCACAACCGCATCAGTACCCAGGCCCTGACAAGCCTCGCCAAGGCCGCAGCAGCCCAATTCCTCGGGGTGGAGCCGGACGACGTGCGCGCTGACTGGACGGACGACGACGGCCTGCTGGCGCTGTCCCTCGTCGCACCTATCAGCATGCCGCCGCTGAGTGCGGTGGTCCAGGATCCCTCGAGCGTTGACAAGACCGGTGGTTCCATGTGGGACCGGACCGTGAGGGCAAAGGCCGGCATCCTGGCGGCGGTGGCGGAGCTCAGCGGTTCCGGGCTGAGCCGGGTGGACATCAGGATTACGGGGGCAAAGATCAGTGAAGGGGGGCGCGTGCAATGAGCCGCGATGGTGAAGGCCAAAGCCCGGATATGGACCGGATCCTGCGCCGTGAAACCCGGTCAACGCGTGCTGCGGTGGCCACCGCAGCGGCCGTCCTGGTCATTGTGCTGGCAGCCTATGGGCTCCTCGAAGCAGGCGTCCACGCAATTGGGCAAACGGCCTGGCTGATCGAGCCGCAGGTGGCTGCGGAGCGCCTGGTTGCGCTGCCGGCGGGGATCCCTCCATTGTTGCTGGGCGCCATCGGCGCGGTACTGGCCATGGCCGGCCTGGTGTTCCTCCTCAATGGGGTTCTGCCTGGACGCCGCGCCCGCCACCGTATGGGTGCTGGCCGGGAAGCCGCGGGCCCGGCCGTTGTGGTGGACGATGAAGTCATCGCTTCCTCGCTGGCCCGGCGCGCCCGGCTTGCTGCGAACGTCACGCCGGAACAGGTCATGGTGGTGGTCTCCCGGCGGCAGGTAGTGGTGAATGTCCGTCCCACCTCGGGTGTGCCTGTAAACCAGGATTCTGTCCTCGCGGCAGTCCGCAGCGAAGTGGACGCCATGGCACTGGATCCCTTGCCCGAGGTGCGCGTGAACGTGGCGACATCCGGAGTGATCGGCGCATGAACAGTACCCCCACCGTTCTCAACCGCATCCTGGTCGCGGCACTGGGACTTCTGCTGCTTGGAGTTGGCTGCCTGCTGATGTTGCTGGCCGCTGTTCCCGCCGTGGCCTCCTGGTGGCGGGCATGGTCCGCGGACGCATGGAGCGGAATCAACGCGGCGTTCAATGCCACCCGGTTTCCGGGGCGGCCCGAAAGCTGGCTGTGGATCCTGGTGGCACTGGCCCTGCTGGTGCTGATTGGCCTCATGGTGGCCTGGGTTGCCCAGCAGGGCAAAGGGCGGACCGATGTGCTGGCCGTCGAGTATGATCCCGGTGAGGTCCCGGGTGACGTGCGGATCGGCGGGGGAGTGGCGGAGCAGGCGCTGAAGCATGCGCTCGCGCACCGTCCCGACCTCGCCGGCGCCACGGTGACCACCTACGACGTCAAAGGCATGCCCGCGCTGAAGGTCCGGCTCCTTCCGCGGCAGGGCGTGGCGCCGCACTTGCTCGCCGACGAGGTGTCGGTGCTGGTATCAGCCCTGGAACAGGCGGTGGGAAAGAACATTCCCGTGCTGATCCATATCGGAGCCGGAGCGCGGACGCGCTTCCGCAGGGCAGAGCGCGTCCGCTGACCGTCTTCTAGTTCCGGGTCAGGTACACGGCGCAGTCCACGGGAACCTCCTGCAGCAGCTCCCACTCCGCGGCAGGCTCCGGTCCGCTGGAGAGCGCCACGGCCCAGCCGTCGGGGATGGGCGCGGACGCGAAACCCATGTTGGCGAGGATCAGGACATCACGGTTGTGGAAGGCCAGCAGGCCGCTTTCCGGTGCGTGGACCTCGGCCCAGGCCAGGGAGCCGGTGCCGAGGCGCCGGGCGGTCCGGAAGGCGAGTGCTGCGCGGTACAGCTCCAGGGTGGACCCTTCCTCGGCATCCTGCTGGTTGGCGGCAAGTGGCCCAAATTCGGCAGGCTGGGGAAGCCATGGGGACGCCGGTTCGCCCGGGAATGAATCCGCGAAGCCGTAACCGGGCTTGTCCGCAGCCCACGGAAGCGGTACCCGGCAGCCGTCACGTCCGGTTTCTGCGCCCTGGGTACGGAAGAACGTGGGGTCCTGCCGCGCCTCGTCCGGAAGCGTGGTGTGCTCGGGGAGTCCCAGTTCCTCGCCCTGGTACAGGTAGGCGGAGCCGGGCAGCGCCAGCTCAACCATGGTCGCCGCGCGGGCGCGGGCAAGCCCCAGGGCCGTGTCCGGCTGCTCATCGTCCCCGGCGATGCCCTTGGGGAACGTGGTGGGGTCCGTGAGCCCGAAGCGGGTGGAATGGCGGACGGTGTCGTGGTTGCTCAGCACCCAGGTGCAGGGGGCACCCACGGCTTGGGCCGCCTTGAGCGATGCGTCGATCGCCTCTGCCATGCGCTCGGCGTCCCAGCCGGCCATCAGGAAATCGAAGTTGAAGGCCTGCTGCATCTCATCCGGCCGGACGTAGAGCGCCAGCCGTTCGGCCGGTTCCACCCAGGCCTCGGCCACCATCATCCGGTCGCTGCCGTACTCGGACAGGACGCGGTGCCAGTCCCGGTAGATGTCGTGCACGCCGTCCTGGTCGAAGAAGGGCGAGGGCGGATACACCGGGGATACCGCGCGGTGCGGCTCTTCCGCGTTGGTGTGGGCGCCGGGTGCATCACCTGGAGGGGACGGTTCCCGTGGAACCTCGGAAGTGCCTTCCACCATGGCGGCCACCCCTTCCCAGTCCGGAAGGCCCTCCTCCTTGACCATCCCGTGGGCTACGTCCACACGGAAACCGTCAACACCGCGGTCCAGCCAGAAGCGGAGGACAGAGCGCATTTCCTCCCGTACCTCCTGGTTTTCCCAGTTCAGGTCCGGCTGCTTGGTGTCGAAGAGATGCAGGTACCACTCTCCTGCGGAACCGTCCGCCTCGGTGACCCGGGTCCAAGCGGCTCCGCCAAAAATCGACTTCCAGTTATTGGGTGCCCGGTTGCCGTCACCGGACCCCGGCACCTCGTCCTTGCCAGGACGGAAAATGTAACGCTCCCGTTCGAGGGACCCGGGCGGGGCGCTGAGCGCAGCCCGGAACCAGTCGTGCTCGTCCGAGGTGTGGTTGGGGACGAGGTCCACGATGACCTTCAGCCCGCGCCGGTGAGCTTCCTGCAACATGGCGTCGAAGTCCTCGAGGGAACCAAAAAGGGGATCAACCTGCCGGTAATCAGCCACGTCGTAGCCGCCGTCGGCCTGCGGGGACTTGTAGAACGGGGAAAGCCAGATGGCATCCACGCCCAGCCGCTCCAGGTAGGGCAAGCGGTCCAAAACCCCGCGCAGGTCGCCCATGCCGTCGCCATTGCCGTCGGCGAAGGAGCGGGGGTAGATCTGGTAGACGACGGCGTCGGCCCACCATTCCCCGGTTTGGTCAGAGGCAGGAACGCTCGGCTTGGACATTAGGTTCCTCTCAGATAACTTTTTGATGTAAACGCTTGCATTGCCGACAGCAACCTTACTAGTGTGATGGTCACCACAACAACCTCACCAAACAACCGCACTGTCGACTTACTTGTCACTCAGCGAGGAGCTTCAAGCTAATGAAAACCCCTAGATTCCTACTCCCGGCTGCCACCGCCGGCGTTTTGGCCCTGACCCTCACCGCTTGCGGCGGAGGAGGTGGAGGCGGGACCGCGGGAGGCGGCAGTGACGCCGAAGCCAACCTCGAGGGCCGCGGGCCCATCACGTATGTACAGGGTAAGGACAACAGCAACGTGGTCCGTCCCCTCCTGGACAAGTGGAATGCTGCGCACCCGGATGAGCAGGTGACGTTCAAGGAGCAGACCGACCAGGCAGACCAGCAGCACGATGACCTGGTCCAGAACTTCCAGGCCAAGAACGAAAACTACGATGTCGTCAGTGTCGACGTCGTCTGGACTGCGGAATTTGCAGCCCGCGGATGGCTCCAGCCGCTTGAAGGCGCCATGGCCATCCCAACGGACGGTATGCTTGAGCCCACCGTTGAAGCAGGCTCCTACCAGGACAAGCTCTACACCGCTCCGGTGTCCTCTGATGGCGGCATCCTCTACTACCGCAAGGACCTGGTTCCGGAAGCACCCAAGACCTGGGCGGAGATGATGGAGATGTGCTCCATCGCCAAGGAAAATAACATCGGCTGCTACTCGGGTCAGTTCAAGCAGTACGAAGGCCTGACCGTGAATGCTTCCGAGGCCATCAACTCTGCCGGCGGCTCCGTGCTCGGCGACGACGGCAAGCCCAACCTGACCACGCCCGAGGCCGAGCAAGGCCTCAACAACCTGGTTGAAGCATTCAAGAACGGCAACATCCCAGCCGAAGCCATCACCTACCAGGAAGAGGAAAGCCGCCGCGCATTCCAGGAAGGCAAGCTGCTGTTCCACCGCAACTGGCCCTACGTCTACAACCTGGCCACCACAGAGGGCTCCTCGCAGGTGAAGGACGTCCTGGGCATGGCCGCACTTCCGGGCAAAGATGGCCCCGGTGCTTCTTCACTCGGTGGACACAATGCCGCAATCAGCGTCTACTCCAAGAACAAGGCCACGGCCCTGGACTTCGTGAAGTTCCTCATCGAAGAAGAACAGCAGAAGTTCTTCGCTACCCAGGGTTCGCTCGCTCCGGTCCTTGGCGACCTCTACGAAGACCAGGAACTCGTTGCCAAGCTTCCGTACCTTCCTGTCCTGAAGACCTCCATCGAGAACGCTGTACCGCGCCCGGTTACTCCCTTCTACCCGGCCGTTACCCAGGCCATCCAGGAGAACTCCTACGCTGCACTGAAGGGTGAGAAGTCTGCTGAACAGGCGCTGGCCGACATGCAGAAGTCCATCGAGTCCGCCGGCGCAGGATCGTAATAAACCATGGCTACCGAATTGGGCCCGACGCCGGCAACCAAGCCGGCGTCGGGCGGGACCCCGGTCCACCACGGCCCCAAGGGCGTAGGGGAAGACAACAAAATCCTCAGCCAAGGTAAGTGGGCCTCATGGCTTCTTGCCCCGACCATCATCGCCTTGGGCATCGTGATCGTTTACCCGATCATCAGCGCACTCATCATGTCCTTCCAGAAGGACGCCGGACTGGACCCTGCCACCGGCCTGTTCACGGCCGGTGGTCCGGCTGGCATCCAGAACTACGTGAACTGGCTTGGCCAGCAGTGCGCAGCCCCTGGCGGCGGCACTGTCGCCTGCCCGCCCGGCACGCTGGGCGGCCAGTTCTGGAACGCAACCGGAACCACGTTCCTTTTCACCGTTGTCACGGTCAGCTTTGAGACCGTGCTCGGGTTCTGGATGGCCATGATCATGGCACGCACCTTCAAGGGCCGCAGCCTCGTCCGCGCCGCTGTCCTGGTGCCTTGGGCCATCCCCACCGCCGTCACCGCCCAGCTGTGGCTCTTCATCTTCGCCTTCGAGGGCATCGCCAATAAGATGTTCAATGCCTCCATCCTGTGGACCGGAAGTGAGTGGCCGGCCAAGTGGGCCGTGATCATCGCGGACACGTGGAAGACAACGCCGTTCATGGCACTGCTGATCCTTGCGGGCCTGCAGATGATTCCGGCGGATGTTTACGAAGCAGCCAAGGTGGACGGTGCCACTGCCTGGCAGCGGTTCCGGCTCATCACGCTTCCGCTGGTGAAGCCGGCGCTGATGGTGGCCATCCTGTTCCGTACCCTGGATGCCCTGCGCATGTTCGACCTTCCGTACATCCTCACTGGCGGTGCCAACAACACCACCACGCTGTCCATCCTGGTGATTAACCAGATCAGGCAAGGGTTCAACTCAGCGGCGGCCTTGTCCACCATTACGTTCATCATCATTTTCCTGGTCGCATTCATTTTCGTCCGGTTCCTTGGTGCGAACGTTGTGGAGCAAAGCGGAGCCACGGGTAAGGGGAAGAAATGACAACCACGGCTGCCTCTACGGCTTTGCGGGCCAAACAGGATAAAGGACGCAAGGCCGCCCAGAATCGGGAGAAGTGGGCGCAGGGACGAACCTACATCAGCGCAGCGGTCATCCTGGTCTGGTGCCTGGCTCCTGCGTACTGGATGGTGGTGACGGCGTTCCGTGAAGTGGGCTATACGTACGACACCTCGCTGCTGCCCACCCACGTCACTTTGGACAACTTCGCCACCGCGTTCGACACGTCCTTCGGAAACCGGTTTGGCCAGGCTCTGCTCAACAGCGTCATCATCGGTACCGTCGTGACGATCGTTTCCCTGCTAATCGGGGTGTTCGCGGCCTATGCCCTGGCCCGCTTGAACTTCAGGTTCAAGTTCCTGGTACTTGGTTTTATCCTGGGCGCCTCCATGTTCCCCGGCGTTGCCCTGATCACCCCGCTGTTCCAGCTGTTCACCAACATCGGCTGGATGGGAACCTACCAGGCACTGATCATTCCGAACATTTCCTTCGTCCTGCCGCTCACCGTCTACACGCTGACCTCCTTCTTCCGCGAAATGCCGTGGGAGCTGGAGGAGTCAGCCCGTGTTGACGGCTGCACGCAGGGCCAGGCATTCCGGAAAGTGATCATGCCCCTGGCTGCTCCGGCGATCTTCACCACGGCAATCCTGGCGTTCATTTCATCCTGGAACGAGTTCCTGATCGCCAGCCAGCTGTCGAATGACGCCACGCAGCCGGTCACGGTTGCCATCGCCAGCTTTGCCGGTGCCCAGCCGAACCAGATTCCCTACACGGCCATCATGGCCGCGGGCACCATTGTCACCATTCCGCTGGTGATCCTGGTGCTGGTGCTCCAGCGTAAGATCATTGCCGGCCTGACGGCTGGTGCGGTCAAGTGACGCACCCTTCAGCGCAAGGCGGGCACAACGAAGGCTTCGTGCGTCCTGAGCGCCGCCGGGCCAGGTCCGGCGAGGATTTTGACATCATCATCGGGTTCCTCAGCTTCTGGGCCCTGGTCCTGCTGGTGGTCACTGTCTGGATGGAGGTGACGGCGCAGCCCGCCCTCGGCTGGGCGTTGGGCCTGCTGGCCACGCTCCTGGCGCTGTATGGAATGGTGCGGCTGCGGCGGCGGTTGCCGGACCGGAGGTAAAACTTCCGGTTCGGCCCGCCGCCGGGCACCCGGGCAGGTAACACTGCGATGCAAGCCGGCGCCCGAAATACCATTGCAGGGGGCATCGCACAGAAGCAGGGCGCATGCCTGCAGGGAGTATATGAGGGGACACCGTGGCACGCACAAGTGAAAGGTCTCAACGGGGCGGCCACAGCGGGGTCAGCATTGAAGACGTGGCGGCAGCCGCGGGAGTGTCCACCGCCACCGTGTCCCGGGCGGTACGGGGTCTGCCCCGGGTGTCACCGGCAACGCGGCAAAAGATCCTCGAAGTGGCTGGAGACCTGGGCTATGTGGCCTCCAGCTCGGCCTCGGGCCTTGCCACAGGCCGGACCAAGACCATCGGGGTGCTGGCGCCTTTTGTGAGCCGGTGGTTCTTTTCCAAGGCCATCGAAGGCGCGGACCGGGAGCTGCACGCCCGCAACTACAACCTGTCCCTGTTCAATCTGGGCGGGCACGGCAGCAACCGGGAACGGCTCTTCAGTAAGACCATGGTCTACAAACAGATCGATGCGCTGCTGGTCCTGTGTATGGCGCTGACCCATGAGGAACTCGAGCATCTGCAGAAAATCGACATACCCCTGGTGGTGGTGGGCGGCCACGTCGAGGAATGCGCCTACATCGGGATAGACGACTACGCGGCAGCCTCCACCGCCGTCCGCCACCTGATCGACCTGGGCCACCGGGATATTGCACTGCTGCACGGCGACGACGAGACGGACCTGAACTTCGACGTCCCCCGCGTCCGCATCCTGGCGTTCAAGGACGTGATGACGGCGGCCGGGCTTCCCACCCGGCCTGAATGGGATGAATGGGGCGACTTCACGGTCCGCAGCGGACAGGCCGCTTTCCGCCGGCTCTGGTCCAAACCGGGGACCAAACCCACCGCCATCTTCTGTGCCTCGGATGAGATGGCCATGGGCGTGATCTTCGAAGCTTCCCGCCTCGGGGTCCGGGTGCCGGAAGACCTGTCCGTCGTGGGAATCGACAACCATGATTTCGCTGAGGCCGTGGGCCTGACAACGGTGGGCCAGCGGCCCGACGAGCAGGCCGAGCTGGCCACCAAGATGCTCCTTGATGAACTGGACGGGCAGGTTGGATCGGTCCAGTCCGCCGTCGCGCCCCACGAACTGATTGTCAGAAGGACGACGGCGCCGCCACAGTCCTAGCGCCGCCCCGGTCAAGGGGACGGCTGGGGTATGCGCCGCCAGGGCCAGCCTAGGAGGCGCGCGCCAGCTGCCGGATGGGAATCCAGCGGGACGCCAGGCGTCGGTAGGCGGCAGCAGCACCGGTCATGTCGCCCTCCGCGAGGCACTCGATGCCCAGCCTGATGTCCATGGGGGATTCGTCCGGGTACACCTTGTCCGCGACAGCACCGTAATCGAGCTCCACCATGGAATCCACGTGGAACAGTTCAAGCCACTCGGTGAGCTGGGCAAGATCGTCCAGCATGTCCAGGTCCGGCGCCGCCAGGGCCAGGTTGGCCACCGCGTAGCGGGCACGCTCCAAAGCCTCGGTGATGGGCGCCCACACCCGCACTGTGACGATCCGCCCCCCGGCTTCCACAACGTCCTTGTGGTCCGACTCCATGAACAGCGAGAACCAGCTGAACGGGATTCCCCATGTGGATGCCCGGGTGTGCACGCGGGTGGAGCCGTCGCGGGCCTTCACCTGGTCGATCCGTTCCTGGTGCTTGTCCCGCTGTTCCTCGGGGATCAGCAGTTCCGCCAGCGGGCCGTGGATGCCCTCCATCAGGGCGTTGGCGGCCAGGCCCGCGCGCAGCACCAGCTGGCTGGGGCAGTACAGCAGCACAGGCTCAGCGCCGGCTCCGTCGGCAGATGGTTCGCTGTCGCTGCCGCCGGCCGGTGCCGGGGCGGCGGTGACGCGCACCAGGTCTGTGCGTCCGGTGGGGAAGGGGTCGCCTCCGGAGCGCGTGATGCGCCCCAGCGAAGCAAGCAGTTCGGCGTTTTCGACGGCGGCGCGGGAGGCAGCACGCGCCCCTGCCTCCTGGATCGCCTGCCGTTGCTCTTCGGGGAAGGCGTCCAGCGGTTCGTAGACGCGCAGGGTCGACGAGAACGGCAGGCCGGCCTGGCCCCGGTAGAGGTTTCCGGTCACGACGGCCTCCTTGCGTGGGTCCAGGTCACGGTCATCAGTCCGCCAGTTCCACCAGCACGGGTGCGTGGTCCGACGCTCCCTTGCCTTTACGCTCCTCGCGGTCAATCGAAGCGCCGGTGACGCGTGCTGCCAACGCCGGGGAGGCCAGCACGAAGTCGATCCGCATGCCTTCCTTCTTGGGGAAGCGCAGCTGGGTGTAGTCCCAGTAGGTGTACACGCCCGGTCCCGGCGTGTAGGGGCGCACCACATCGGTGAAGCCTGCCGACTCGAAGGCATGGAAGGCGGCGCGTTCCGGCGGGCTGACGTGCGTGTACCGGTTGTTGACGAAGAGGTCGATGTCCCACACGTCCTCGTCGAACGGCGCGATGTTCCAGTCACCCATCAGGGCCACCTGGGCACCCGGGTCCTGCGCGACGAGCTCCTGGGCGTGGGTCTTCAGGCTTTCCAGCCACTTGAGCTTGTAGGGCATGTGTTCGTCGTCCAGGGAACGGCCGTTGGGGACATAGAGGCTCCAGATGCGGACTCCGGCGCAGGTTGCAGCCATGGCGCGGGCCTCCTGGACCGGGTCCTTGCCTGCTTTGCCGAAGGAGGGCTGGTCAAGGAACGTCCGCTCAACGTCCTCCAGCCCCACGCGGGAAGCGATGGCAACTCCGTTCCACTGGTTCACGCCGAAGTGGGCCACCTCGTAGCCCATCCGCTCAAAGAGCTCCCACGGGAAGTTGTCGTCCTTGCATTTCGTCTCCTGGATGGCCAGGACGTCGCAGTCGCTGCGCTGAAGCCAGGCTTCAACACGGTCGGCGCGGGCACGGAGCGAGTTCACATTCCAGGTAGCTATCTTCACAGTTCCTAACCTACCTTGAGCGCCGGAATTGCGGACCCGGAAGTGCCGCCGAAACGGGGCACAACGGCGCGGACACGCCCGTGCATGCAGCTCTATTCGGCAGCATTAGGCACCCATGTGGCCCGGCACGGCGGTGCCTGCCATGTGGCTGGGACAGTGGAACAAGGACGGGCAACGTCCGGTGGAAGTTAGTAGGAAGTCCGAGTATATTCGCAACCAGAAATGACCTGGATCACATGCGAAGGAGCGTGCAGTCATGGTCCGTGAACTCTCCCACTACATCGGCGGCCATCACGCAGCAGGCCTGTCGGGCCGCTTTGGCGACGTCTTCGACCCCTGTACCGGCCAGGTCCAGGCCCGCGTGCCGCTTGCCGGCGGGGATGAGGTGCAGAACGCTGTGGCCGTCGCGGAGAAGGCGCAGGTGGAGTGGGCGGCCATGAACCCCCAGCGCCGGGGGAGGATTTTGCTGCGCTTCGTGGACCTGGTCAACCGGGACCTGGACGTGCTCGCCCGGCTGCTGTCCTCCGAACACGGGAAGACACTCGCTGATTCGAAAGGCGACATCCAGCGGGGCCTGGAGGTGGTGGAGTTCGCCGCCGGGGCGCCGCACCTGCTCAAGGGTGAGTTCTCCAGCGACGCCGGACCGGGGATAGACATCCACTCGCTGCGCCAGCCCCTGGGTGTGGTGGCGGGCATTACGCCGTTCAACTTTCCGGCCATGATCCCGTTGTGGAAGTCCGGCCCTGCCCTGGCCGCCGGCAACGCGTTCATCCTGAAACCCTCCGAACGGGACCCCTCGGTGCCGCTCCGGCTGGCCGAACTTTACACGGAAGCCGGCGTCCCGGACGGGGTGTTCAACGTGGTCAATGGCGACAAGAAGGCCGTGGACGCGCTGCTGGAGGATCCGCGCGTCAAGGCGGTGGGCTTTGTGGGTTCCACCCCGATTGCCCAATACATCTACGCCACGGCCGCCGCCCACGGAAAGCGGGCCCAGTGCTTCGGCGGGGCCAAGAACCACATGGTGATCATGCCCGACGCCGATCTGGACCAGGCAGCGGACGCCCTCATCGGCGCCGGCTACGGCTCCGCCGGGGAGCGCTGCATGGCCATCTCCGTTGCGGTACCGGTGGGGGAGGAAACAGCGGACCGGCTGGTGGCCAAACTCCAGGAGCGCGTCGCAGCCCTCAAGGTGGGCCACAGCCTTGACCAGGAGTCCGACTTCGGCCCGGTGGTGTCCGCGGATGCCAGGGAACGCATCGAGGGCTACATCCAGGCGGGGGCTGACGCCGGGGCCACCCTCCTGGCGGACGGCCGGGGACTCAATGTGCCGGGCCACGAGGACGGCTTCTGGGTAGGGCCCACCCTTTTCGACCACGTCACCACGGACATGGCGATCTACCGCAACGAGATCTTCGGCCCTGTCCTGTGCGTGGTCCGGGCGGCAGACTACGATGAAGCGCTCGAGCTGTGCACCAGGAACGAGTTCGGCAACGGCGTGGCCATCTTCACGCGCGACGGTGATGCCGCCCGCGATTTCGCCACCCGGGTGGACGTGGGCATGGTGGGCATCAACGTCCCCATCCCCGTGCCCATCGCCTACTACACGTTCGGCGGCTGGAAGGCCTCGGGATTCGGCGACCTGAACCAGCATGGCGCGGACGCTTTCCGCTTCTATACCAAGACCAAAACGGTGACCACGCGGTGGCCCTCGGGAATACGGCACGGAGCAAGCTTCGTGATGCCGGAAGGAAGTTGATGACGCACAGCGCACCACAGGGCACGGCTGATACAGGGGTTTCAGTGGACAGCAGGGAGGTGCTGTTCGAGCGCCGCGGCCGGCTGGGCGTCATTACCCTCAACAGGCCCAGGGCGGTCAACGCTCTCACGGCCGGCATGGTGGGGCAGCTCCTGGAGCAGCTCACCGCCTGGGCGGACGACGACGGCGTTGCCACGGTCCTGGTGCAGGGCGCCGGAGACCGGGGCCTCTGCGCCGGCGGCGACATTGTGGCCATCTATCGGGACATGCTGGAAGGTGGGGAACGGACCGCGCATTTCTGGGCAACCGAGTACCGGGTCAACTCCCTGATCGCCCGCTATCCCAAACCCTACGTGGCAGTGATGGACGGGCTGGTGCTGGGCGGCGGCGTCGGAATTTCCGCCCACGGGTCCGTGCGGGTGGTCACCGAACGCACCCGGACAGGGATGCCGGAAACCACCATCGGCTTTGCACCCGATGTGGGAGGGACGTTCCTGCTGTCCCGCGCCCCGGGCGAAACGGGCACCCACGCAGGCCTGACCGGCGCACACCTGGACGGAGCGGATGCGCTGTACCTTGGCCTGGCCAGCCACTTCGTCCCGTCCGAAAAACTGCCCGCCCTCGTGGCCGCGCTGGAAAACGAAACGGCGGAAGCCGCCGTCGTGCGTTACGGCACGGAGGCCCCGCCCTCGCCACTGCAGGGACAGCGGGACTGGA
Source organism: Pseudarthrobacter sp. NKDBFgelt (assembly GCF_046097905.1). Classification (NCBI taxonomy): domain Bacteria; kingdom Bacillati; phylum Actinomycetota; class Actinomycetes; order Micrococcales; family Micrococcaceae; genus Pseudarthrobacter; species Pseudarthrobacter sp. NKDBFgelt. Next base: position 25,441 of record NZ_JBJURL010000025.1, read on the forward strand.
TCGACGCCTGCTACTCCGCAGATGACGCCGAGGAAATCGTCCGGCGCCTGCGGGGACGCGAAGGAGAAGGAAGCGCCGAGGCCTTCCAGGCGGCGGACGCCATCGAGGCGAAGTCGCCCACGTCGGTGAAGGTCACGCTGGCCGCCCTCCGCCGCGTGAAAGGCCGCACCCTGGACGAGGCCCTGGCGCAGGAGTACCGGGTGGGCCTGCGGTTCCTGGAAGCGCCGGATTTCCGGGAGGGCATCCGGGCGCAGGTGGTGGACAAGGACCGGAACCCCCGCTGGAACCCGGCCACCCTGGCGGACGTGACGCCGGAACAGGTGGAGCGCTTTTTTGAGCCCCTGGGGAGCCGGGAACTGGACCTTCGGGGCGTGGAACCGCAGCAAAAAGGAGCCTGACCATGAGTGATAAATACACTGTCGCCTTCCTGGGCCTCGGCCACATGGGCGGTCCGATGGCCGTGAACCTGGTCAAGGCGGGTTATGCGGTGGCCGGCTTCGACGTGGTGCCGGCGGCCCTGGACGCCGCCACAGCCAGCGGCGTCCCGGTCGCGGCGGGCGCTGTTGAAGCCGTCTCCGGGGCTGACGTGGTCCTCACCATGTTCCCCAGCGGCCGGCATGTCCTGGATGCCTATCGTGGCCGGGAGGGGCAGCCCGGACTGCTGGCGGCGGCGAAGCCCGGGACCATGTTCCTGGACTGCTCCACGATCAACGTGGACGAGGCCAGGGAAGCAGCATCCCTCGCCATTGATGCCGGCCACCGCTCCGTGGATGCCCCGGTCTCCGGCGGCGTAGTGGGGGCCGAAGCAGGCACCCTCACCTTCATGGTGGGCGGGGACGCCGCGGACTTTGAGGCTGCGCGGCCGCTGCTGGACGTGATGGGCAGGCGCGTTGTCCACTGCGGTGCCCATGGCGCAGGCCAGGCTGCGAAGATCTGCAACAACCTGATTCTGGGCGTCTCCATGATCGCCGTCAGCGAGGCATTTGTCTTGGGGGAGAAGCTGGGCCTGAGCCACCAGGCGCTGTTCGATGTGGCCTCCGCGGCGTCCGGACAGTGCTGGGCGCTCACCACCAACTGCCCGGTGCCCGGCCCCGTTCCCACCAGCCCCGCCAACCGCGGCTACCAGCCAGGTTTTGCCGGCGCCCTGATGGCCAAGGACCTCTCATTGGCCGTCAATGCCCTCAACAGCACCGGGGTGGCTGCCCGGATGGGCCCGCTCGCCGCGGAAATCTACGATACGTTTGCGGCAGGGGAGGGCGCGGGAAGGGACTTTTCCGGCATCATCACCGACATCCGCGATATGTCCGGCCACAGGGCGGACGGCGGACCAGAGAACTCAGCTGGCAGTGCGTCGCACGGCGCAGCGCAGGACGACGGGAGCCCGGAGTGACCGAATACGCGAACATCCTCGTGGAGCAGCGGGGGCGGGTGGGCCTGGTGACATTGAACCGCCCGCAGGCCCTGAATGCCCTGGACAAGGCCACCATGGAGGAACTGGTGGCCGCGGTGAAGGCCATGGACGCCGATCCCGGAGTGGGGGCGGTTGTTATTACCGGCTCCGGCAAGGCCTTCGCAGCCGGCGCCGACATCAAGGAGATGGCGGCGCAGGGCTACATGGACATGTACGCAGCCGACTGGTTCCGCGGCTGGGAGGACTTCACCCGGCTGCGCATCCCCACCATTGCGGCCGTCTCGGGATTCGCCCTTGGCGGGGGCTGTGAACTGGCCATGATGTGCGATCTGATCATCGCCGGCGACAACGCGAAGTTTGGGCAGCCGGAAATCAACCTGGGCGTCCTGCCCGGCATGGGCGGCTCACAGCGGCTGACCCGAGCCGTGGGCAAAGCCAAGGCCATGGATCTAATCCTTACGGGGCGGTTCATCGGGGCGGAGGAGGCCGACCGCTGCGGCCTGGTGTCCCGGGTGGTCCCCGCCGAGGACGTGGTGGACGAGGCCTTGAAGGCCGCAGAGGTGATCGCCTCCAAGTCCAGGCCGGTGGCCATGGTTGCCAAGGAAGCCGTGAACGCCGCCTTCGAGACCGGTCTGGCCCAGGGGGTCCTGTTCGAGCGCCGGCTGTTCCACTCCCTCTTCGCCACCGAGGACCAGAAGGAAGGCATGGCGGCGTTCACGGAGAAGCGCCAGCCGGAGTTCAGGCACCGGTAGGGGACAGCGACCTCCGGTAGGCGTCGATGTCCGCTGCCAGTTCCTCCGCCATGAGGTGGTTGTTAATGACGACGGCGGTCCAGGCGGCAGTGGCCGCAGAGGCCAGCACCTGCGCCTTCAGGTCCGTGACGTTGCCGGCGGCCCAGACGCCGGGGACGGGCGTGCCGCCGTCGGCATCCGTTTCAAGGTAGGTTCCCGCTCCTGACGGATGTTCGGACGGACCCAGGCCAAGACCGGCAAAGGCGTCCAGCCGGGCATGGACGCGGGGCCCCACCACCAGCGCCTCCACGGCAACCTCCGGACCTCCGGCCAAGGCGACGCCACGCAGCCGGTCACGTTCAACCCGGACAGCTTCGGCAACCCCGTCCACCACCCGGATGCCGCGCGCCGCCAGCTGTTCGTATTCGGCGTCGGACGGGGCAACCCTGTTGTTCAGGAAGAGCGTGATGGTGCTGCTCCACTGCCGGAAGAGCAGGGCCTGGTGCACAGACCACGGGCCGTTCCCCAGGATGCCGATGGCCTGGTCCCGCACTTCCCAGCCGTGGCAGAACGGGCAGTGCAGCACGTCCCTGCTCCAGCGCTCACGCAGCCCGTCGACGGGGGGCAGCTCGTCCGTGAGCCCGGTGGCAATCAGCAGGCGCCGGCCGCGCAACTGCGTGCCGTCGTCGAGCGTTACATGGAAGCCCTGCGCCAGGCCGCCGCCGGCAGCCACGACCCTGCCGTGGACCACGGCAGCCCCGTAGCCCTCAGCCTCCGTTCGGGCGATGGCAAGGAGCTCACCGGGGCTGATCCCGTCGCGGGACAGGAATCCGTGGACACCGGCGGCAGGGGCGTTGCGCGGTTCCCCGCTGTCCACCACGGCTACGGACCGGCGGCTGCGGCCCAGCATCTGGGCCGCACTCAGTCCGGCAGCGCCGCCGCCAACAACCAGGACGTCATGGAGTGTTTCGAAGTTTTCAGTCATGGCTCCCATGCTGCTGCGTTCCGTTCGGACTGGCAAAGTATTTTGCTGGAATGGCAATATGGCTCCATGGATATGGGAGCCGAAAGCGGCATGGACGGGGGAACGGACGCTGTGCTTGCGGCGGTTGGACCGCGGCTCAGGGCGCTCCGCCTGGCCCGGGACATCACCCTGTCAGCGTTGGCAGACGCCACGGGCATCTCGGTGAGCACGCTCTCCAGGCTGGAGTCCGGCCAGCGGCGGCCAAACCTCGAGCTGCTGCTGCCCCTGGCGAAGGCCTATCACGTCCCGCTTGATGAACTGGTGGGTGCACCCGCAACGGGGGATCCCCGGGTGCACCTGCGGCCCATCACAGCGCGGGGGATGACCATCATTCCGCTCACCCGGAAGCCGGGCGGCATCCAGGCCTACAAGCACATCCTTCCGGCTGGGCCGCTGGACCAGCCCAACCCGCAGGTGCACGAGGGCTACGAGTGGCTGTACGTTCTCAACGGAAAGCTCCGTATGGTGCTGGGCAGCCAGGACCTGGTCCTGGGGGCGGGGGAGGCCGCCGAGTTCGATACCCGCGTGCCGCACTGGTTCGGCCGGGCGGATGGAAAGCCGGTTGAATTCCTCAGCCTTTTCGGCACCCAAGGGGAGCGGATGCACGTGCGTTCCCGGCCGTCCTGACCTTGGTCCAGCTTTTTCCCAGCTGCCTAGGGTAGACAGGACGGGACGGCCGGAAGCAGATGGGGAGTTCTATGTGGGGAATGGCGGCAGGCGCTGGCGGCTCAACTGACAATTTGACCGGCCTGGTGGGCGTTGCTGCCCGGACCATAGAGCACATGGGCGAGTGGGGCGTGGGTGCTTTCACCCTCGCCGAAACGGTGGTTCCGCCCATCCCCAGCGAGGTGATCCTGCCGTTGGCCGGCTACCTCGCCAAACAGGGTTCCCTGCAGCTGATCCTCGTCTTTGTCACCAGCACCCTGGGGGCCTACCTTGGTGCGCTGTTCCTTTACTGGCTGGGCGCGAAGCTGGGCCTTCAACGTTCCATCCGCGGGCTGTCCAGGCTCCCCCTGGTGGACCAGGAGGACTTTGAGAAGGCGGCTGGATGGTTCCGCCGCCACGGCAGGTCCTCCATCTTCTTCGGCCGGCTGCTCCCCGGTGTCCGCAGCCTGATTTCCCTCCCGGCCGGAGCGTCAGGGATGCCCCTGGCCACCTTCAGCGTGTACACCCTGGCGGGCAGCGGACTGTGGAACGGGGCCCTGATCGGCCTGGGGTACCTGCTGGGCACCCAATACCAGTTGATCGAGCAGTATTCCAGGTTCCTGAACTACGCTGTCTACGCTGCGCTGGGCGTGACGGTAGCCCTGCTCGTGGTGCGGCGGCTCAAACGGGAAAAAGTCCGACGCTGACGGGCCCATCCAGAAAGCCGCGCTTCACGCCCCAGGCCACGCATCACTCCTCGAAGTCGCCGGCGTTCCGGCGGAAGGCGCCGAGGATGCGGATCAAGTGGTCCACGTCGCCGGGGTCGAACCCCGGGGCGCTGAACACCTCGGCGTTGAGCGCCGCCGTCGAACGCTTCGCCAAGGTGCGCCCCGCGGTGGTGAGCTCAATCAGCGTGGTCCTGCCGTCGGTGGGATGCGGGGACCGGTCCACCAGGCCCGCCCGCTCAAGCCGGTCCACCGCATTGGTGATGGACGTGGGGTGGACCTGGAGCAGTGCGCTCGCCTTATTCATGGGCAGTGAGCCCTTCCTGGTGAAACTCAGCAGTGCCAGGAGTTCATAGCGGGCAAACGTCAGCCCGAACGGTTTGAGCGTGGACTCGATCCTGGCCAGCAGGATCTGCTGCGTCCGCATGATGGCGGTGATGGCAGCCATGGGAGCCGCGACGTCCGCCCAGCCATGTTCCTCCCAGTTCCGCCGTGCCTCGGCAATGGGATCGCGGGACAATGGGGTACCCATCGAACACCTTTCGTTCGGGTGACGCGCATCACTCTTTCGTCAGCGATGTGAATATACTAGGACATCCAATGGTTGGGCGAAGCGGAGGTGGATGCCGGTGGGGCCGGAAGGAAGCGGCGAAGCGCTCCCCTTTCCCGACGCCGACCTCATGTACGTTGCGGACCTCCTGGCAGGGCCTGAGCGGGAGCGGTACCTTCGCGTCCGTGAATTCCTGCAGGACCGCGTGCGGGGGCAATCCATTCCGTACTGGAACCGTGAAGAGTTCCCTTTCCATCTCCTTGCCGAGATGGGCGGATATGGACTGGGTGCCCTCCAGGTGGACGGCAGCTCCATCCTCCTCAAGGGCCTGATGTACGTGGAGCTGGCCAGGGCGGACGTGTCCCTCTCCGCCCTCACGGGCATCCACAATGAGCTCATTGTGGGCACCATCAAGGAGTTGGGATCCGCGGAACAGAAGCTCCGCTGGCTGCCAGGCCTTGAAGCCTTCACCAGCCTTGGGGCGTTTGCGCTGACGGAACCGGACCATGGGTCCGACATCTCCGGCGGGCTCGCGACCTCAGCCAGGCTGGACGGCGCCGAATGGATCCTGAACGGCGCCAAGCGCTGGATCGGGGCCGGCACCATCGCCGACTTCGCCCTGGTCTGGGCACGCGACGTGGAGGACCACCAGGTCAAGGCCTTCCTGGTGGAGACGGACAGGCCCGGCTACACGGCTGCCAAAATCTGCAACAAGATCGGCCTGCGGATCATGCAGAATGCGGACATCACGCTGCAGGACGTTCGGATTCCGGCGGCCAACCTGCTGCCCGGGGCCACCTCCTTCGCCAAGGCCAACGACTTACTGCGGGATTCCCGGGCCTGGGTGGGCTGGCAGGCCGCCGGAATCCAGCTCGCCGCGTTCGATATAGCCCGCTCCTACTCACTGGCGCGCCGTCAGTTCGGCAAGGGGCTGGCACAGTTCCAGCTGGTCCAGCAGCAGCTTGCGGACATCCTGGGAAACGCCACGGCCTCGCTCGCGCTGATGGTACAGCTTGCACGGATTCAGGAGGAGGGGAAGCTGGAGATGGCGCAGGCGGCCCTGGCCAAAGCCACCACCACCAGGCTGGCCCGCGCGTCGGTGGCGATGGGCCGGTCGCTGCTGGGCGGCAACGGCATCAGTGCCGACTTCGAAATGGGCAAGCTGTTCGGCGATGCAGAAATCCTGTACACCTACGAAGGCAGCTACGAGATCAACTCCCTCATCGTGGGGCGGGCCGTGACCGGGAAGTCGGCGTTCGCCTAGAGATGCTTCTCTGCGTAAGCCAGCAGCGCGTCGCGCACGAAGCCTGCTCCTTGCTCGCCGCCATAATTGGCCGCGAACCGGGCATCGGCAACATACATCTCCGCCAGGCCCACAACATAGCCCTTGACGTCTCCGCCGTCCTCCGCGGCCGGGGTGCCCGGGATGGACGTCAGCCACGCAACGTGCCGCCGCGCCAGGTCCTGCGCCTCAGGGCCGGCAGGGGAAAGCCCTGAACCTGCAGCAGCTATCCAGTCGTTGCCCAGCTTCGCAGCGCGGGACTTCCACTCCCGCTGTTCCACCGCACCCATTCCACGCCACCAGGCGTCGCTTTTCGCGTAGGAGTCCTTGCCCCAGCGCTCTTCCACCTCGTCCTTGTACTGCGTGTGGTCGAACCCGTCGAACATCTTTTCCGCCACCATGTCTCCTCCGTCTTTCAGTGTTTCAATGGTTTGCCGGACGGATGCCATCTGCTTCGTGAGCCGTTCCTGCTCCTGCGCCAGCCACTCCAGGTGCCGGCCCAGGGCCTTGGCAGGATCCGTCTGCCGGCGGAAAACCTCGGCAATGGCCGGCAGTCCGAGGCCAAGTTCCCGCAGCAGGAGGATCCGCTGCAGCTGCAGGAGGGCGGCGCCGTCGTAATAGCGGTAGCCGTTGCTGCCCACGCGGCTGGGCTTCAGCAGCCCAATCTCGTCGTAATGCCGCAGCGTACGGCTGGTGGTGCCGGCGAGCCGTGCCACGTCCTGGATGGACCAGTCAGGCCCCGCCTTGGCATCCGTTGCTTCCATGGTCTGAGCGTAGGGGTTGACGTTGCGTCAAGGTCAAGCAGGTTTTTCCGGGAATCCGTGCCCGCGTGGACGGCGGTGTCCGGACCGGTTCCGGGCCTGCGCCACGAGGCGCCTGAAGGCGAAAATGAAGACTGCCTCGATGGCCAGCATCAGGCCCACGAGCAGCCACTGCCCCCGGGCGGCGAAGACAATGCATCCGGTCAGCGCCAGGACAGTTCCCAGCGCCAGCGTGTAAATGGCGAACCCGACCGCGACGCGCGCGCTGCGGACGCCGGTGCGGAACCCGAAGCCCAGGGGTTCACCGCCGGGGTGACCGGGAACGCGGTCGGGCGCGGCCGGGCCCAGTTGGTCGAACTCTTCCCAAGGGTCCTGGTCCTGTCCCGTCACCCTCCGATTGTCCCAAATTTCGGAACTCGAAGGGTTGGTGGCCAGGGGCGGCGGGCAACAAAACAGCGGCCCCTCCAGCAAAATGCTGGAGAAGCCGCTGCAGGATACGGGGTTCCGCCGGCGCGGGGCCGGCGGTCACCTAAGCCTTAGAGCGGGCGGATGTTTTCCGCCTGCGGGCCCTTGGGGCCCTGGGTCACATCGAATTCAACCTTCTGGTTCTCATCGAGTGAGCGGTATCCGCTGCTGGCGATTGCGGAGTAGTGGGCGAAAACGTCAGCGGACCCGTCATCGGGGGCAATGAAGCCAAAACCCTTTTCGGCGTTGAACCATTTAACTGTGCCTGTTGCCATGGCTGCATTCCTTCGTGTGACTCTGATTCTCTCCCCGTGCCATCGGCCCGGAGTGCGAGGAGAACGTCCCCCGCAGTCCCCAACGTACGGGGCGCAGGCCGTGCGTGCAAGGGTTAGGCAACATTTGGCGAGGTCAGCGCATCCCTTCGCGGCGGATAGCGGTGGCAATCGCGGCCGCCCGGGTGTCCACGAACCCCCTAGGAGTTTTTGTCCAGATATGCAGGGTTGCGGGCCGCCGAAGTCTGCATATCTGGACAAAAACTCTTCGGGTTAGAGGGCCTCCAGGATGCTCACGTAGTTGGCGATGCCCACCCCGCCCATGTTCTGGACGGCTGCGCGGCGGGGGTTGGCAAGCTGCATGCCGCCAGCGGTTCCGGTGAGCTGCATCGCGGAGATGACGTGCTGTGACACCCCTGTGGCGCCCACGGGGTGGCCCTTGGCCTTCAGCCCGCCGGAGACGTTCACGGGCAGCTTGCCGTCCTTGAAGACCCACCCTTCTTCGATGGCCCGGGCGCCCCTGCCCGGCTCGGTCAGGCCCATGGCCTCGTACATGAGCAGTTCCGCGATGGTGAAGCAGTCATGGACTTCGGCGAAGTCCAGGTCATCGAGTCCGACGCCGGCCATCGCCAAGGCGCGCTGCCAGGACACGCGGGTGGCTTCGAACGCCGTGGGGTCCCTGCGGGCGGCGGGGAAGAAGTCGTTTGCCTGGCCGAAGCCGGCGAGGCGGACCGGCGCAGTGGCGCCTCCGGTAGGGGCCACGGACAGCACGACGGCGGCGGCGCCGTCTGAGACGGGGGAACAGTCCGTGCGGCGCAGCGGATCAGCCACCATGGGGTTCTTGTCCGACACGGTGCGGCAGAACTCCTCGCCGAGGTCCTTGCGGAGCTGGGCGTAGGGGTTGTCCACGCCGTTGCGGTGGTTCTTCGCGGCGATGGAGCCCAGGACGTCACCCAGGTTCCCGTCGCCGTACCGCTTCCCGTAGTGCTTGGCCACCTCGGCGAAGAGCCCGGTGAAACCGGTGGTGGATGCTTTGCCGGCCATGTCGTAGTCCGCACCCAGCAGCCCGGCCCCCACAACCTCGGCCCCGGCGTGCGTCATCTTCTCCGCCCCGATCACGAGTACTGTCTTCGCCGTGCCCGCGAGCAGGGATTTCGTGCCCTGCTGGAACGCGGCGGAGCCTGAGGCGCAGGCGTTCTCCACCCGTGTGGCTGGAACGTTGGCCAGGTCCGGCGAGACCTGCAGTGCGAGAGAGGACGGGAACGCCAGCGGCATCATGCCTGAGTTGAACTGGCCCAGGTAGATCTCGTCGATCTGGCCCGGCTCGATCCCGGCATTCGCAATCGCCTCGGTGGCAACCTGGACGATCAGTGACTCCAGGGTATCGTCCGCCAGCTTACCGAACCGGCTGTGCCCCCAACCGGTCAGCAGGACATCCTTGCCGAACTGTTCCCGCAGGCTCATGCCGCCACTTCCTCGTTGTCCAGTTCCACGACAAACTCTGTTCCGGTCTTCTCCCGGATCTCCTCAACCGTGACCCCAGGCGCCAGGCGGGTGAGCGTCAGCTGCCGCCTGCCGTCGTCGTCCTTGACCAGGTCAAACACCGCGAGGTCGCTGATGATCCGGTCCACGCAGCCCAGCCCGGTGAGCGGCAGGGTGCACTCCGTCACGATCTTGGCAGTGCCGTCCTTGGCATTGTGCTCGGTGAGGACCACCACGCGCGGGGTTCCGGCCACGAGGTCCATGGCCCCGCCCATGCCTTTGACCATCTTGCCGGGGATGGTCCAGTTGGCGAGGTCGCCGCTGCCGGAGACCTGCATGGCGCCGAGGATGGCAACTTTGACGTGTCCGCCCCGGATCATGCCGAACGAGGTGGCGGAGTCGAAGATGCTGCCGCCCGGGAGCACGGTGACCGTCTGCTTGCCGGCGTTGATCAGGTCCGCGTCCTCCTCGCCCTCGTAGGGGAAGGGGCCCATGCCCAGCAGGCCGTTCTCGCTTTGCAGGACCACGCGGACGCCGTCCGGCAGGTTGTTGGCCACCAGCGTTGGGATGCCGATGCCCAGGTTCACGTAGTCGCCGTCGTTCAATTCTTCGGCCGCAATCGCAGCCATTTCATCCCTGGTCCAGGCCATGGGGTTCTCCTTTTCGGTAGGTAGGGAAGGGGATCAGGCCGGCACGGCTTCGGACGCTGCACGGCGAGAAGCCGGACGCACCGTGCGCTGCTCGATGTCCTTGACCCGGTCCCGGGCCTGCACGAGTCGCTGCACGTACACGCCGGGGGTGACGATGTGATTGGGATCCAGGTGGCCCGGTTCCACAATCACTTCGGCTTCGGCGATGGTCAGGAGGCCGGCGGTGGCAACGATGGGATTAAAGTTCCGGGCCGTGTAGCGGTAGATAAGGTTTCCGTCCGTGTCTGCAGTGTGCGCATGGACAAGCGCGACGTCGGCGCGGATGGCGCGCTCGCGGACGTACGTTTCGCCGTCGAACACCTCGTGCGGCTTGCCTTCGGCAACGAGGGTGCCCACTCCGGTCCTGGTGTAGAAGGCGGGGATGCCTGCTCCGCCGGCGCGGAGCCGTTCTGCCAGGGTGCCCTGCGGGGTGAACTCCACCTCCAGCTGGCCGGCCAGGTACTGCTCGGCAAACAGCTTGTTCTCGCCGACATAGCTGGCGATGACCTTACGGACCTGCCCCGCATCGATCAGGATGCCCAGGCCTTTGCCGTCCACCCCCATGTTGTTCGAGACCACCGTCAAGTCCTTCACTCCGGAGTCCCGGACGGCCTCTATCAGATCCGCGGGGATCCCGCTGAGGCCGAACCCGCCCACAGCGAGTGTCATGCCGTCCCGCAGGACGTCCTCCAGGGCAGCGGCGGCAGTGGACTGAAGCTTTGTCATGACTCTCCTCATCGAGCATCCGGCTCTTATCCACTTTGTGGACAAGATTTCTGAAAGTGGACATTACGAGGGTTCCCTAAGGCTGTCAAGGAGCGGATTTGTCGTCGAAAAGCGCGAAATTCACAGTATGGACGGTACGATGTTGACTATCCATAATGTGGACGTAAAGGGAGAATATGAACACGTCGCCGGTACAGGGAGCCCAAGTGGTGAGCCGGATTGCAGGGTTGTTACGGCTCGTGGGCAGGAGCGCGGAGGGCATGGCGCTCACCGGTCTGGTCAAGGAATCCGGCCTTACCCGGCCCACCGTCCACCGCCTCCTCTCCTCACTCGCATCGGAGGGGCTGCTGGACCACGACGCCGTTTCCGGCAACTGGGTGCTGGGTCCGGAGATCCTCCTGATGGGGTCGGTGGCAGCAGCGCGGTTTCCCCTCGAGGACATCGCCCGGCCCAGCCTCCGCCGGCTGGCCGAAGCCACCGGCGAGAGCGCCTTCTTTTCCATCCGCCGTGGCTCCGAAACAGTGTGCCTGCTGCGGGAGGAGGGCAGCTTCCCAGTGCGGTCCTTCGTCCTGCACGAGGGCGTGCGCTTCCCGCTGGGCGTTGCCTCGGCCGGCACTGCGATCATGGCCTTCCTGCCGGAAGCCGAGCAGGAAGAGCTGCTCGCTCACTGGGCCGAGCACGCGGGTGCTTTCGCTGCGTCACACACCGGGGACCGGGTCCGGGCCAACCTCGCCCAGACCCGGCTGGCGGGATACTCGGTGAATCCGGGCCTTGTCCTGGAAGGGAGCTGGGGAATGGGCGCCGCGGTGTTCGATGCCTCCGGCAGGCCCGCCTGGGCGCTCTCCCTTACCGGCATCGAGCCGCGCTTCAAGCCCGAGCGGCAGGAGGAACTGGGCAGCCTCCTGATGGCCGAGGCGCACCGCATCACCCAGCAGCTGGGCGGAGCGGGGGACAAGGGGCGCTCGCCCCGCTGAAACCCTACAGTCCGGTGCGGGGCTCCTCGGGGCCCTGGTGCTTCCACCAGGTATCAAAGATGGTGACCGGGACGGTGCGCTTGTGCCGCGTGCGCAGGTATTTCTCCTCGATGGACGCAGCCGCGGATTCAGGCACCTCACGGCCTTCGAGGTAGTCGTCGATCTGGTCGTAGCTCAGGCCGAGCTCGTCCTCGTCGGTGCGGCCAGGCCTGTCGTCCAGCAGGTCCGCCGTGGGCACTTTTTCCCAGACGCGGGCGGGGGCGCCGAGCTCGGCCAGCAGGGCCCGGTTCTGCCGCTTGTTCAGGCCGAACAGCGGAAGGATGTCCGCGCCGCCGTCGCCGTACTTGGTGAAGAAGCCTGTCACGGACTCTGCGCCGTGGTCCGTGCCGATGACCAGGTAGTTGTGTTCTCCCGCCAGCGCATACTGGGCGATCATTCGGGTGCGTGCCTTGGTGTTGCCCTTGTGGAAGTCGGAAATTTCCGAGCCCACGGTCTTCTCGAACTCATCCTCGAACCCGTCCACGGCAGCCGAGATGTTGAACGTCCACTGGGTCTTGGGCTGGATGAAGTCCAGGGCAGCCTGGGCATCCTCCTCGTCGTGCTGGACGCCATAGGGCAGCCGTACCGCCACGAAGTTTGCGTCCACCCCTTCGGCTTCGAGTTCTTCCACCGCCAGCTGGGCCAGCTTCCCGGCCAGGGATGAGTCAAGCCCGCCGGAAATGCCCAGGACGAAGCCCTTGGTATGGGTGGCCTTAAGGTAGTCCTTCAGGAATGTGACGCGATTGCGCACCTCCCCGGCGGGGTCGATCCGGGGCTGGACGCCCATTTCCTCAATGATCTTTGCCTGGAGTTCGCGCATATGGTCCAGACTAGCCAGCCGCGGCGACAGGCCTCAAGCATCCACACCGGCCCGCCCGCACTAAACTGGAGACCATGACTTCCCCCAGTGACACTGCAGTGGATACTGCAGCCGCCCGTGCCCGACTGCTGGAACTGATCAAGGAACTCGCCGTGGTCCGCGGCAAGGTAACCCTGTCCAGCGGAGCCGAGGCTGACTACTACATCGACCTCCGCCGGATCACGCTGCACCACGAGGCCTCCAAGCTGGTGGGCCAGGTGATGCTTGCCCTGGCGGACGACGCCGGCATCGACTTTGAGTGCGCAGGCGGGCTCACCATGGGCGCGGACCCGGTAGGTACGGCAGTGATGCACGCCGCCGTGGACGCCGGGCGGACTGTCGACGCGTTTGTGGTCCGCAAGGCGCAGAAGTCCTACGGCATGGGCCGCCAGGTGGAGGGCCCCTCCGTGGAAGGCCGCAACGTCCTGGTGCTGGAGGATACGTCCACCACAGGCGGCTCCGCGCTGACGGCTGTGGAAGGCGTCCGGAAGGCCGGAGGCAACGTGGTGGCCGTGGCCGTCATCGTAGACCGCGACACCGGAGCCAAGGAAAAGATCGAGGCCGAAGCCGGCGTGCCCTACCTGTTCGCGTTCGGCAAGGACGAGCTCGGCCTGTCCTGAGCATTCGTCACAACGGTGTTTAGGTCCATCGGGCCGGCTGCGGCGGGCGCCGGCCCGTTGGACCGCAACGCGGGGCTGTTCTATCATTTGCGATAACCCCTCTTCCCGTACGGAGAACGTGCACCATGCTCCCCCCTGAACAGCCCTTGAGTACCACCGACCAGGTCCAGAACCTCATTTTGGAAAGTGCCGACTTCGAGGACTTCCTCAACGAACTGGCGCGTTTTTCCGCCCACCAGATGGCCGGCGGCGGCGACGACGCCCTGTGCGGCATCACGCTCCTCCGTGACCGGAAGGCCGCCACCATCGGCTGGAGCAGCGATTCGGCCAGGGAAGTGGATGAGATCCAGTACTCCCTCGCGCAGGGCCCCTGCCTCACCGCCGCCAAGGAGGAACGCGAAGTCAACGTTCCGGACCTGTTTGAGGAGAACCGCTGGGGTCCCGACTACGCTGCGGCGGTTGCCTCCCATGGGCTGCGTTCGGTACTGTCCCTGCCCTTCATCCTCCACGGGGAGGCCAAGGCTGCGCTTAACTTGTACTCGGACGCCCCGCACAAATTCGATGAGCGTGCCGTTGCGAGGGCACGCGAATTCACCCGCGAAATCTCCCAGGCGCTGCGCCTGGCCGTGCGGTTCTCCCTCCACACTGACAGCGCCGCCAACCTCCGCGCCACCCTGGAGTCCCGGACCATCATCGACCTCGCCATAGGAATCGTGATGGCCCAGAACAGGTGCAGCCAGGAGGCCGCAGTTGCCATCCTCACCGAGGCCTCCAGCAACACCAACACCAAGCTCAGGGATATCGCCAAGTCCCTGGTGGACTCGGTGGGAGGCGTTGGCACCCGCACGCATTTCCAGGAGCCGGGAAAGCGGCAGGCTGACCAAAGCGCGTAGCCGGCAACCAGCCCACCTCGTTGTTACTGGCGGGTTGTGCCCGGCTTCCGTGGGGGGTTACGCTTACCGAGGTTGAGCCGTCGGCCATAGACACCCTCTTTTGGAGTACCTATGGACCGCGCATTAAATGCATTCGTTAACCTTGATGTCCCCGCCGACGTCGTCCGCATTGATATCAGGGGCAGCCTGAACCAAAGCTCCCGCCCCGAGCTCGTGCACATTGTCCGGCGCGTCCGCCGGATGGGCATCCGCTCCCACATCCACGTTGAACTCTCCGGGGCTGGGAAGGTGGAGTCCTCTGCCCTTGCCGGTCTCCGGAGCGACCTCAACTCCATCGACAGCGATACGCTGCCGGGGATTTACGGTAACGGCGTTTCATTGGCCTTTTCCCCAAGCGCCGATGGATGGGCCGGGCAGCCAGACCCGACCCAGCAGCCGCTGCCACTCATCGACGTCCTCACCGACGTGACGGAGAACGGCGAGGACTTTGCTGATGGCTACCCGCTGGTGCCGACCGGACGCCTGGAAGACTTGTGCGGCCGTCCGCTGGAGGAGTACTCGGACGCCGAACTGCTAACTGCAAGCGACTGGATTTTCGGCCTGCTGGACACCCCCAGTGCTTTCGCCGGCCCGGACCTGCTGGGCCGGTACAACGACATTGGACTGGAGTTCCGCAGGCGCCGGCAGGAGGACGCGGTACCTCTTACCGCCTCGGAGGGCCAGGCAGCCAGTTGAGAGGTGCCTGCTGACCGGGCGTCACTCAATGGTTACACCGGGATTCTTGCGGCAGCGTCTTCCATTGTGCATACGGTAGAGGCGTGCCGTATGAGGGGGAGGTTAGTCCGCAGGGCCGGCCCGTGGTCCCGGGGGCGCGGCTGCTGGCAGAAGGTGCTGCCCTCAAACAGTTCTCACGGCGTGGCTTCCTGGCAGGCACCGGTGCTGCCGGGCTGCTCGCGGCAGACATGCTGCTGACCCGGGAGGTGCAGGCCCAGCGCCGCACGGACCGGATCCTCACTGTTGCCGACGACTTCGCCGACACATACTACCCGGACGCCAGCTGGTTCCTGTTCCCCGGATACAAGACCAGCTGGGAGGAGTCGCAGTGGATCCTCAACTCGCTCCGCGGGGCCCTGAACAAGCGGGCACGGCTGGCTGCGGTGGGGTACTCCAACCAGGGCCTGGATATAGACGACATCGTCATTGCCGTCATCGAGCACGTCCGGGCCCAGAAACTCACGAAGCTGTTCTTCTACGGCCACAGTTTCGGCGGAATGGTGGCCACCCAGGTTGCTGCCCGGCTCCTGGAAATCCACGGGGTGGAGGTTCAGTTCATCGTGCTGGACTCAAGCCCCTACAGCAAGCACGATGTCCTGGACCAGAGCTGGTTCGACGGCGTGGTGTTCCTGTACGAGCGGGGCTTCCGGTTCCCGTCCACCCTTCGCGGCGGGTACGAGCTTGGTGAGCGGGTCATCCACAAGGACGAGCGGACCTGGCGCCAGATCCTTGACCAGACCCTCGAACAGCTTTCCCCGATTGCTCCCTCGAGCCTGCTGATCCAGTCCGAATCGGCCTACATCTACTACTTCGACGGCAGCAGGTTCGCCGGCAAGCTGGGTGGCGCCAAGATGGCCTACATCGGCAACCCCCGGGACCGCACGGTCCGCTACCAGACGGCGGTGGAGGCCTGGGCCGTGGCGTTCAAGGCGAACATGGTCTCGAGCAGCCTCCACACCGAAGGCGCCAGGCCGGCCCACGCAAGCCCCGGATGGAACCCCAACGTGTACCGGCCGGTCCTTGAACAGCTGCTGGACGAGCACTTCCCGCTTCCGCGCGGCGGATCCCGGGTGACAGTCTTCTAGGGCCCCCTGCTAGATCTGGTTCTTCAGGTCGGCCACGGAGTTCAGGACCTGGTTGGGCCGGAACGGGTATGAACCGATGTCGTCGCGCTGGGTGATGCCGGTCAGGACCAGGACGGTGTGCAGGCCGGCTTCCATGCCCGCGATGATGTCCGTGTCCATCCGGTCCCCGATCATCGCCGTAGTCTCGGAGTGGGCATCGATCTGGTTCATGGCCGAGCGGAACATCATCGGGTTGGGCTTGCCCACAATGTAGGGCTCTCGTCCGGTTGCCTTGGTGATGAGTGCTGCGATGGCCCCGGTGGCCGGCATGGGGCCGTCCTTGGACGGCCCGGTGGCGTCCGGGTTGGTGGCGATGAAGCGTGCACCGGCCAGGATGAGGCGGATGGCCATGGTGATCGCCTCGAAGGAATACGTGCGGGTTTCGCCGAGAACGACGAAGTCCGGGTCCTGGTCGGTGAGGATGAAGCCTGCCTCGTGCAGCGCCGTCGTAAGTCCTGCCTCACCGATGGTGTAGGCGCGGTTCCCTGATCCGGAACCTTCCACCTGGTTCTTCAGGAACTGGGCGGTGGCCAGGGCCGAGGTCCAGATGTTCTCTTCGGGGACCTCCAGACCGGACGCTCGCAGCCTGGCAGCCAGGTCGCGCGGGGTGAAGATGGAGTTGTTGGTGAGCACCAGGAAGCGCTTGGACGTGTCCACCCAGCGCTGGATGAGCTCGGCGGCGCCGGGAACTGCCTGGTTCTCGTGGACCAGCACACCGTCCATGTCCGTGAGCCAGCACTCGATCTCCTGGCCACTGCGGTATACCGCCGGGTTTCCTGCTACCTGGTCTGCTTCTGCCACGTCTACCTCCACGGGTGATGAATGCTCCAGTGGTCCAGTCTAGTGTTGAGGGGTGAACCAAGCGCCCGGCCTCCCAGACGAACCCGACCCCCAACCTGAGGAGGCCCGCCCGCACATGGCGGAGGTCGGCGTCGGGCCCTGGGAAGGTGAACTGCCGGAAGGGGACCACTGGGACCCCGATCTCCTCGCCGACGGCGACCGCCGCAACGTCCTGGACAAATACCGGTACTGGAAGCACGAGGCGATCGTTGCGGAACTGGACTCGCGGCGCCACAACTTCCACGTAGCCATCGAGAACTGGCAGCACGACCTGAACATCGGCACGGTGGTGCGCACCGCCAATGCGTTCCTCGCGAAGGAAGTGCACATCATCGGACGACGCCGGTGGAACCGGCGGGGCGCCATGGTCACCGACCGCTACCAGCACGTCCGCCACCATCCCACGGTTGAAGACTTCGTAGCCTGGGCGGAGGGGGAGGGGCTGGCGATCATCGGGATCGATATCTTCCCCGATTCGGTTCCGCTGGAAACCTACGAACTGCCCAAGGACTGCGTCCTGGTGTTCGGCCAGGAAGGGCCCGGGCTGACGCCGGAGGTCCATGAGGCCGCCGTGGCCACCCTGTCCATCGAACAGTTCGGCTCCACCCGGTCCATCAACGCGGCCTCCGCCGCAGCCATCGCCATGCACGCCTGGGTGCGCCGGCACGTGTTCAACCAGCACGTGTAGTGCGGCGGAGCGTAATCCGGAACACTCTTTGGGCGTCAATGACTAGGATGGTGCTAGCCGTAAGCGGTACTCCAGGGTTACCAGCCCACAGACGAACCTCAGCATAGGAGTCAGCATGCCCATTGCAACCCCAGAGATCTACTCCGAGATGATCGACCGCGCAAAGGCGGGCGGCTTCGCATTCCCGGCCGTGAACGTGACGTCCTCGCAGACGCTGAACGCGGCCCTGCGCGGCTTCGCCGAAGCCGAGTCCGACGGCATCGTCCAGGTCTCCACCGGCGGTGCGGCCTACTGGTCCGGCGCCTCCACCAAGGACATGGTTGCCGGTTCCCTTGGCTTCGCGGCGTTCGCCCGCGAAGTGGCCAAGAACTACGGCGTCAACATCGCCCTGCACACGGACCACTGCCCCAAGGACAAGCTGGACGGCTTTGTCCTGCCCCTGCTCGCTGCCTCCGAGGCTGAGGTCAAGGCCGGCCGCAACCCGATCTTCAACTCGCACATGTGGGACGGCTCCGCCGAGACCCTGCAGGAGAACCTGCGCATCGCCCGCGAACTGCTGGAGCGCACCGCTGCCGCCAAGATGATCCTCGAGGTCGAAATCGGCACCGTGGGCGGCGAGGAAGACGGCGTTGAGAACGAGATCAACGAGAAGCTCTACACCACGGTGGAAGACGCCCTGGCCACCATCGATGCCCTCGGCTCCGGCGAGAACGGCCGCTACATCACGGCCCTCACCTTCGGCAACGTCCACGGCGTGTACAAGCCCGGCGGCGTCAAGCTCCGTCCGGAGATCCTGAAGGACATCCAGGCCCAGGTGGGTGCGAAGATCGGCAAGGACAGCCCGTTCGACCTCGTCTTCCACGGCGGCTCCGGCTCTTCGGACCAGGAGATCGCCGACGCAGTCTCCTACGGCACCATCAAGATGAACATCGACACCGACACCCAGTACGCCTACACGCGCCCGGTTGCCGACCACATGTTCAAGAACTACGACGGCGTCCTGAAGGTCGACGGCGAGGTTGGCAACAAGAAGACCTACGACCCGCGCGTCTGGGGCGCCTCCGCCGAAGCCGGCCTGGCAGCCCGCGTGGTGGAAGCCACCAAGCAGCTCGGTTCGGCCGGAAAGACCTTCTAGATGTCGGACGAGTTCCGCCGGAATTTGATGGGCCCGGAGCCCACGCTCCTGCCTGCCGAGACCGAGGTCTACGAGCAGCTGGACGCGGGCCAGGAGGCCCTGGACCTCGTGGCCAAGCACCCCACCTCGTCGCTGTTGTGGGCCGTGCTGGCCGAGGAGGCCTGGGCGGAGGGGCGCACCATCGATTCCTACGCCTACTCCCGGGTGGGCTACCACCGGGGACTGGACTCGCTGCGCCGCAACGGCTGGCGCGGCGTGGGGCCCATCCCGTGGGAGCATGGGCCCAACCGGGGGTTCCTGCGGGCCCTGTACTCGCTGGGCCGGGCTTCCGCCGCCATCGGCGAGGCGGAGGAGCCTGAGCGGATCGAGAAGTTCCTCAACGACTCCGACCCGTCGGCGAAGGCTGCCATCGAGGCGAAGTAACAGGCACTGAATAAAGCACGACGGCGGGTGGTCACCTTTGGGAAAAGGTGGCCACCCGCCGTCGTAAGCGGTGATTCAGCTGGCTTTCTGCAGGCCCGTCCGCGCCATGGCATCGGTGTAGGCGACGCGCATGTCCTCGAGGTACTCCTCCTGGCGGGCCGGCGAACCGGCGAACGCGCGGCCGCTGAGGGAACGCACTTTGTAGGTCTTCAGTCCGCGGCGCCACAGCAGCGGAACTTCGGTCTTCAGCAGCAGGTTGGCGAGCCGGTTGGCCTCGGTGCCGTGCGCCACGATCACCGACGCGCGGGGAACCAGCGCCAGGAACTTCAGGAGCGGCTTGAGGCCAGCGGAGATCTGGTCCGGGGTGAACTTTCCGTTGGGCTCTCCCGGGAGGTGCCACGGGTGCACGTTCCACGGCATCACGAATTCGGGGCGAAGGCCCAGTTTCCACTGGATGCCGAGCATCCTGGTCACGGCATCGTGGTCCCCGGGGGTGATGAAACCGGACTTGTCGGCCTCGCCGATGTTCGAGTACAGGCTGATGATGCGGCACTCGTCCACGTCGTGCATGGGGTCGACGTAGGGCACCACGGTGCCGGGCTTGGCGTCCTGCAGGGAATCGCACAGTTCATTGACGGCCGCGACGTTGGGTTCATAGCGGCGGCTCAGGAGTTGCTCATGGAAAGATTCGGGTGCCAGTGCTGTCATGTAGTGCTTGGTCTCCTGCGGGGATTGGTGTTGCTGCCACCACGGAAATGGGCGCACGATGGCGCGCTACATCCGCGGTGGTTGAAATGGGGTGGGCCGATTCCTGGTCGGCCTTTCCCAGTTTAGCAAGCCCCGCAAAACGAAACGCCGGTCCGAGGCAACCAATAAACGCGTGGCACAGGGTTTCGCAACGTAATAACTGACTGCAGATTCCTGTCACGCCCATTGACAGCATTCGTTCAGGTTGGTTGGCTTTTGTCACAGCTCGCACATGGGGGATTACCGCTGGCTGGACACACCCTATGCACTCGAAAGAGGTACCGCACCGTGAGAAAAACCCTGGCAACCTTCAGGACCCTGGCATTAACGGGAGCCCTGGCGCTGGCGGCAGTGACCGTCCCGGCACCGGCCCTCGCCGTAGGCGAAGGCCCCAACTATGACGGCAACGGCCAGATCACCACATCGAAGCTTGCCACTTATGACCAGATGGTTGCGTTCCTCAAAGACCAGGACGCCCGCCAGCCCGCCATGGAGCTGGAAGTCATCGGCCAAACGGTCAAAGGCCGGGACATCCACCTGGTCAAGTACATTTCGGACCCCGCCAAACCCACCATCCTCTACCTGACGCAGCAGCACGGCAACGAACAGCTCACCACCGAGGGCGCCCTGGAATTCGTCAAGCACCTGGGCACCGGCAAGTCAGGGGACATCCTTGACGGCGTTAACATCCTCGTTGTTCCCATGCTTAACGCCGACGGTGCCATGGGGGACGTGAACTTCTCCTTGGAGGACTACATCGCCAAGGGTGACCGCAACATGACCCGCTACAACGCGAACGAAGTGGACCTCAACAGGGACCACGTGGCCAAGGTCCAGCCTGAAACGCAGGCGCTGCACAACAACGTGATGCGCAAGTATCAGGTGGACTACATGATCGACCTGCACCACCAGGGCACCCGCAGCGAACGCGACGGCAAGCTGGTGTCCGGCTCGATCCTGTACCCCACCACGCCCAATGCCGATCCGGCAGTGGTGGAGAAGTCCAAGCAGCTGGGCGCGGTGGTCTTCGACAATGTCGACTCCACCGGCTGGGGCCACCTGGGCAAGTACGTGGGCGGCAGCGCCGAGACCATCAGCCGCAATGGCATCGCCGTGGAGTACGGCATTGCGACGCTGCTCTTCGAGATGCGCGGCATGTCCGACCACTACCTGGACGGTTACGCGCTGGGGCTGCGGAGCAACGGCTACCTGATCAAGCAGACAGTCACCACGCTGACCGCCACCGCCGCTGCCATCGCTGACGGTTCAATCGCCGACGCCGACACTTCCTTCTGGGACAGCCTCGCCACCCAGACCTCCCGCCCGGGAGAGGAAGCCGACGACGAGTAGCAGCCCACGCTGACGCCCCGCCGCGGTCCCGTCCTGCAGCAGCCCCTGCGCTGCGGGAAGGGCCGCGGCGGACCAACGAGTGGACAAAGTCGCCCATCGGCTAAACTTGGGTGGTAAGGGCCCCGGAACTCTTGCGTCGCTGTGCCGCCATCGGACCAGTGACAGCCGGTACATTCGGGGCATTCTCATGAACGGCGCTGCGCAGGACCGCCACAGTGTGGCCGGAACCGGGCAGCCCGAACGAATGGGGGAGGATCCCATGCCAGCAATTGTGATCGTAGGAGCCCAGTGGGGCGACGAAGGAAAAGGCAAGGCCACCGACCTGCTCGGCGGCCGTGTTGACTACGTCGTCAAGCCGAACGGCGGCAACAACGCCGGGCACACCGTCGTCGTAGGCGGTGAAAAGTACGAACTCAAGCTGCTGCCGGCAGGCATTCTCAGCCCCAACGCGGTCCCCATCATCGGCAACGGCTGCGTGGTCAACCTTGAGGCCCTCTTCCAGGAAATCGACGGCCTGCAGGCCCGCGGCGCCGACACCTCAAAGCTCCGCGTCTCCGCCAACGCCCACCTGGTGGCCCCGTACCACCAGGTTCTGGACAAGGTCACCGAGCGCTTCCTCGGCAGCCGCGCCATCGGCACCACCGGCCGCGGCATCGGTCCGGCCTACATGGACAAAGTGGCCAGGCTGGGCATCCGCGTGCAGGACGTCTTTGACGAGTCCATCCTCCGGCAGAAGGTGGAAGGCTCCCTCCGCCAGAAGAACGAACTCCTGGTCAAGGTCTACAACCGCCGCAGCGTCGTGGTGGATGAGATCGTGGACTACTTCCTGTCCTTCGCTGAACGGCTCCGCCCGCTGGTCATCGACAGCACGCTGGTCCTGAACACCGCGCTGGACGAGGGCAAGGTGGTCCTGATGGAGGGCGGCCAGGCAACGTTCCTGGACGTGGACCACGGCACCTACCCGTTCGTGACCTCCTCCAATCCCACGGCCGGCGGCGCGTCCGTTGGTTCGGGCATCGGGCCCACGCGCATTTCACGCTCCATC
Source organism: Pseudarthrobacter sp. NKDBFgelt (assembly GCF_046097905.1). Classification (NCBI taxonomy): domain Bacteria; kingdom Bacillati; phylum Actinomycetota; class Actinomycetes; order Micrococcales; family Micrococcaceae; genus Pseudarthrobacter; species Pseudarthrobacter sp. NKDBFgelt. The sequence continues at coordinate 47,715 of NZ_JBJURL010000025.1, forward strand.
GGCATCATCAAGGCCTACACCACCCGCGTTGGTGCCGGGCCGTTCCCCACGGAACTCTTTGACGAGATGGGCATGTACCTCCAGAAGACCGGCGGTGAGTTCGGCGTCAACACCGGACGCCCCCGCCGCTGCGGCTGGTACGACGCCGTCCTGGCCCGCCACGCTTCGCGGGTCAACGGCTTCACGGACTACTTCGTCACCAAGCTGGACGTCCTCACCGGCATCGAGCAGATCCCTGTCTGCGTGGCCTACGACGTCGACGGCGTCCGGCACGACGAAATGCCCATGACGCAGACCGAGTTCCACCATGCCGTACCGATTTTCGAGTACTTCGAGGGCTGGACCGAGGACATCACCGGCGCCCGCACCCTCGCGGACCTCCCGGAGAACGCGCGCAACTACGTCCTGGCTCTCGAGAAGCTGTCCGGGACGCGCTTCTCCGCCATCGGCGTGGGCCCGGACCGGGACCAGACCATCGTGGTGAACGACCTCATCAACGACTGACCGGTCCGTGACCGGGTAGAAGCAGGAAATTACGACGGCGGCGGGGCACCTTTGCAAAGGTGTCCCGCCGCTTGTGTCTGCCCGGGCGGGAAGGCCCTGCGGCAATTTACACAGGGTTAACGTGGTTGGTCTTGTGAGGTTGCAGGGAAGCCCGCGAGACTCGTTTGTACACCCTGTGACTCCGAGGAAGGACTTGCCATGGCCGGGAAATTCGAGGCATTTGTTGACTCTGATTCGTCTTTCAGGTTCCGGCTCCTGGCTCCTGACGGCGCAGTGATGGCCGTGTCCGGCCCTTACCAGGACAAGGCCGCCCTTGCTGCCGGCATCGCCGCCGTCCGGGAGTGCGCCGGCACCGGACTGGTCACAGATCTTTGTTCCGCCGGGGCCGCAGCCCGCCAGGCCCGCGTCCCTGCTCCGGCGGAGAAACCGGTCCCGGCTGCACCCCGGACCGAGTGCGACGACCAGCGCGTCCCCGCCGGAGGGCACACCTTCGTTTTCGCCAAGGGCCCGCGGCGGCAGGGCACCCGGCCCCGCTGGACTGCCGCGGCCCGCTGACCTGCAAAAGTTTTCAAAGTTTTTCCGTGAGCGCGTAACCCTTTGCGTGCCTGCAGCGATTACCCCTATGTAGCGCCGGCCTGGAACTTGTCCCCCATCACGTTCCAGGCCGGCTCTTTCACTTTCCGACGGCAGAGGCAGCTGCCTTGTCGGACCGGCAGCAGACGCGTGGCGGTCCCGGGCGGTGGTTACTGAGCGGTAAAGTGAGGCGGGGAAAAGGCGTTCCGCAAGCCGGACGGCCTCTCCGCGCAAACAACCCCATCTTTGACCGAAAGCTCCACGTCCGTGACTGATGCCCTGACAGACGAGGCCCTGGACGGCCCCGCCGGGACAGCAGTGTTCAGCGTTGTCTACCGGACGTATGCATCACAGGTCCTGGGCTATCTGACGGCCCGGGGAGTCGAGGATCCGGAGGCAGCCATGCAGGAAGTGTTCCTCTCCGTCCTGCCGCGTCTTGGCTCGGTGCACGGGGGAGCCACCGGGCTGCGCACCTTCATCTTTTCGGTGGCCCATGCCCGCATGGTGGACGACCACCGGCGCCAGAGCCGTACTCCCGCCAAGCTCCCGTTTGAACCTGAGCTGGACCTGCGCGAGGATTCGTCGGCGGAAACAGAAGCGCTGGAGCGGATAGCACCGCAGGAGGTCCTTGGCCTGCTGGATGCGCTGCCGCAGGACCAGCGCGAGGTACTGGCCCTCCGCCTCGTGGCCGGGCTTACCGTGGAGCAGTCCGCGGAAGCCATGGGCAAGAGCGAGGGCGCAGTAAAGCAGCTACAGCGCCGGGCGCTCCTGAAGCTCCGGGAACTTGCGGACGTTAAGGAATACCTGAAGCCATGACACCACAAGCGCACCGCACAGCGGACGCTGTGGAGGAGATACTCCTCGACGCGGGCCTTGGGCAGGACGCGGACCTGCGCCGGGCCCTCCTGGCCGTAGGTTCGTTGGCGGACCTGCCCGTGCCGGCTCCCACGGGACAGCTGGCTGCCCTGTTGGCCGCCGGTACCTGCGATGCAGCAGGGAAGGACGCCCAGGGCAGCGATACGGCCCAGGGGAGCCCGGGCGTCCTTCCCTGCTGCATCG
>NZ_JBJURL010000202.1:0-639 GCF_046097905.1 Pseudarthrobacter sp. NKDBFgelt
TCACACTGCGGGAGCTCGCCACGCTCGATGGCCTGGTACAGATCCTTCGAGGCTGGGCCGAGGTCCTTGCCCTGCACCTTCTCGGCCTCCGCGGCGGTTAGGCTCGCCACGCCGCAACGCGGATGGAAGTGGTACTGCACCAGCACGGTATCGCCCTGGGCGTTGACCATCTTGTAGGTGTTGACCCCAAACCCCTCCATGTGCCGGTAGCTGGCCGGGATGCCGCGCGGGCTGAACAGATGCGTCAGCATGTGCATCGATTCAGGCGTCTGGCTCATGAAGTCGAAGATGCGGTTCGGCTCCTGCCGGAACGTGATCGGGTCCGGCTTCAGCGAATGGATCACGTCGGGGAACTTGATCGCGTCGCGGATGAAGAAGATCGCGAGGTTGTTGCCCACGAGATCCCAGTTACCGTCTTCGGTGTAGAACTTCACCGCGAAGCCGCGCGGATCGCGCGCCACTTCGGAGGAGTCGCGGCCGCCGATCACGGTCGAGAAGCGGATCGCGAGGGGCGTCTTCTTGCCGGCCTGGCTGAACACCTTGGCGCGGGTGTATTTGGAGGCCGGCTCGTCGCCGATCTTGCCGGTGACCTCGAGCTCGCCATAGCAGACGAAGCCGCGCGCGTGGACCACGCGCTCC
>NZ_JBJURL010000203.1:0-638 GCF_046097905.1 Pseudarthrobacter sp. NKDBFgelt
CGACCTTAGAAGGTGATGTCCGATCGGCTAAGGCCGAGCTGAGCGCTTTTTGGAAGGCGAAGGGGGTCGCACGACAGGGCGGGCCTACCGTGCGCGAGATGGCCGAAGATTTGAATATTCAGTCTGTCTATAATTATGTGTATTTCTTATCTTCTAATTTTGTTCACTTTAACACTCATGCGTTGTTGAGAAATGGTTGGGGGGATCCCGAGGGCCCATTCCGCTACCGGATAGGAAACTTTGACGGATATTACAAAAGTCTCTCGGTATTCTGCTCTGCTCTATTGGTCATTGGATTCTGCTATGCGTTTGCGGACGTCTTTGTCGCAGGCTCTCCGGAGGAAGAGGTGAACGCCCTCTTGTTGGTCATCAGCGAGGTGCATAGGTGGCCGGAGATAGTGACCTTTGAGGAGCTAAATAAAGATCCGCCACTATTCGTTTTTTCTCACGCGCTCAGAAAGGTTGCAGTGGAGGGCGGAGAGGCAATCCCGTACGGGGGGGTCGTTCAAGAAATCAAGAACCTAAGGTGATGCTGCGCTCATCCGTGCTCCACTCCCGTCACGCGCCTCCGGTGAACAACGTCTCCGGATCGGGAGGCCATGCGGGGGAGCGCGGCGTTGCGGCTGGCATGACCGATG
>NZ_JBJURL010000026.1:0-49522 GCF_046097905.1 Pseudarthrobacter sp. NKDBFgelt
GGTTTCCCCGGCACCTACCAGCCCCAGGTGACAACACTCTCAGGATCATCGATCAACAGAGGGTCGCAATCATGCCCAGGACCGGCAGGCCAGCACACCCTCATCCTGCAACAGGAAACGGGCTACGAAAAAGGTAACGAGGGTCGGCCGGAAGCCGACGTTAAGTGCGAGAGCGTCGCCAAAAAAGGGGCATCAAGTGAGAGAGCGTCCTAGTCGGAGTGCATGGCAGCGAGGCGGCTGGCCAAGTGGAGTGCGGCAAGGCGGCCGGTACTGCGGGGGTCGCCGCCGCAAAGGGAGAAGATCCGTTGCAAACGCTGGTGCATGGACTGCCGCTCCAGGTGCAGTTCCCGCGCAGCCTGGGCGGTATTGCAACCGGAGTCCAGCCACACCCGCAGCGTTTCGGCCAGCTGCGAGCGGCGCTGCGCATCGTAGTCAAGGACGAATCCCAACTGCTGGCGCACAAAATCCTCGCGCCTGGCCGCATCCAAGGAATGGAAGGCCATCCGTTCCACCGCAAACGCCTCCGCGTCGAGCGCCCCAGTGGTGAGCCGCGCCCCGGACGGGCGCAGTTCATTACGGGCTCCAATATCCAGGGTCAGCCGCGCCTCGGCCAGCGACCAGGGTGCCGACGAAATCCCCGATGCCACGGGGCCTACCGCGCTGATGCTGCCCTCGGGCAGTTCGAGCGTCCGGAGCCCGGCCAGGATCTCGCTCCGGTCCTCCTGCGCTTTTCCGGTCCGCAACGCCGCGAGCGCCAGCAGTTCCTCGTTATCCGCATAGCTGGCACTGTGCCGGCCCACCCGGTCCAGCAGCTGCTCCACTGAGGTTCGCAACTGCCGGGAGCCAGGAGAACGGACCACAACCGCCACCAGCTGCGCGGCCGGAGGAATCCCCGCAGCCGGGGCGAGCTGCTGGAGCCGCCAGTTTTGCGTACCGGCATCAACGGCGCGGATCAGTGCGGCACCCGCCATCTCCTTCAGGCCGGGCGGCATGCGCTGCAGCAGGGCCAGTACCAGAATGTACACCGAGCGGTTCCCGGCAATCCTTGCCAGGTTCACGTCTCCTCCCTCCAACGTGCGGAGGCTCAGACGCGCTGAAGGGATGCCCCGCACGGACACGTCAATATTGGTGGTGCGTGCCCTGTCCTGGTCGGTCTCCACCGATGGGGCCGGGCCGCCGCCCCCGGCATAGTCGGCAGGCAGTGCACTCGCCAGCGGAGCCCCCGCGTTGGATGTCAGGGCAACTTCCGCGCCGGTAGCGTCAGCAAGGACAGCCAGGATCCGGTCAAGGCTGCCGCCGTGGGCCAGCTCCACCGCCATGGCATGGCTTGCCCGGTCAGCCAGCTGCAGGTGCGCAGCCGACTCGCTCACCAGCAACGAATTGATGGCTTCCATGACGCCCACGAACGGCACCCTTTTGCGCAGCTCTATCAACGGAAGTCCGGCAGCTTCAGCCGCTCCCACCATGGACGAAGGAATGGACGGCAGGGCGGTACCTGTCTCGATGGCCAGTGCGGCCACTCCACGTTCCGCCAGCTCCCAGATGTAGCCGATACGCCGCTTATCCGTCGCCGCGGCCAGCGCCTGGCCGCCGGTGAGCAGCAGTTCTCCGCCGCCAAGTAACGGTGCGATGTCCAAGACCTCACTCGAGTGGATCCAGCGCAGCTGCGTTTGGGCCGCAATCGCCGCCGCTGCGCGGATTACTGGATCCGCGGGTGTGAGGGTGGAATGTTTCAAAACATCCTGCAGCCGTATTGGCATGACACTCCGTCAAGTAGAAGGCAAATCTTCACGACACATTGTATGTGGTGGTTGTGGCATGAGCCACATAATCTGGATCTATCCCTTTCACTTACTGGAGGCTTTCCCCATGCAAGACAACCTCTCCACGAAGCAGTCTGGGCCGGCAATGGCGCCGGCCGAAGACTGCGAAGCCTGGCTCCAGCCCATTCCCGAGTCCCAGCGCACGCACAAGGTTTCAGGCCAGTTCTGGATCTGGGCCGGCGCCAACCTCGCCCCCATCAACTGGGTGCTGGGTGCCCTCGGAATCCACCTGGGGTTGGGTTTCGCGGACACCGTCACCGTCCTGGTCCTGGGCAACCTGATCGGCATGCTGCTCTTTGGCTGCTTCGTCCTGCTGGGCCAGAAGACCGGCGCCACCGGCATGGTCCTGGCCCGGGCCGCCTTCGGCCGGCGCGGAAACTACCTCCCCGCAAGCATCCAGGCCCTCCTGGTGATCGGCTGGTGCGCCGTCAACACCTGGATCATCCTGGACCTGGTGATGGCACTGTTCGGAACGCTCGGCTGGGTGGATCCCACGGCACAGAACTATGCCTGGAAGATTGCTGTGGCCACAGGGATCATGGCCACCCAGGTGGCCATCGCCTGGTTCGGCTACAAGGCAATCGCCGCCTTCGAAAAGTGGACCGTCCCGCCCACCATCATCATCCTGGCCGTCATGTCCGCTGTGGCCTGGTTCGGCATGAAGATCGATTGGGCCTACGCCGGCCCCGCGGGCAACATCCTGGAAGGCTCCGAGCGGATCGCGGCCATGAGTGCCGTGATGACGGCAATCGGCATCGGCTGGGGCATCACCTGGTTCACATACGCCGCCGACTACTCCCGCTTCGTCAGCACCGAAGTCCCCAAGAAGAAGGTCTACCTGGCCTCCGTCCTGGGCCAGTTCATCCCGGTCGTCTGGCTCGGCGTCCTGGGTGCGAGCCTGGCCACCAACAGCGGTGAAATCGACCCCGGAAAGCTCATCGTCCAGAACTTCGGCGTCCTCGCGCTGCCCGTCCTGCTGATGGTGCTGCACGGCCCCATCGCCACCAACATCCTGAACATCTACACCTTCTCGGTGGCCACCCAGTCACTGGACATCACCATCAGCCGCCGCAAGCTGAACCTGTTCGTCGGCGTCTTCTCGCTGATCGCCGTCGTCTTCTTCATCTTCCAGGAGGACTTCGCGGCGGTCCTGGACGCCTGGCTCATCGGCCTGGTGGCCTGGGTGGCCGCCTGGGGCGGCGTCATGCTGGTGCATTACTTCTGGATCGAGAAGCGCTGGCCCGGCAACCCCGCACGGCTGTTCGACGGCGTCGGCACCAAGCGGCTGCCCGGCGTCAACTGGGCGGGAGTCACCTCCCTCCTGGTAGGCATCTTCGCCACCTGGCTGTTTATGTACGGCCTCGTTCCCGCCATGCAGGGCCCCTTCGCCGTGGCCATGGGCGGCTTGGACCTGTCCTGGCTGGCTGGCGGGCTGGCGAGCGCCACGAGCTACGCCATCCTGGGTCCGAGGGTTCACCGCAAGTTCCTCGAATCCGCCCCGGCCGCCAGTGCCGACGCCCAGCCATCTGCAGCCGTGGCCAGCGTCCCCGCCCAGCCTGCAGCCCTCTAAGCCCTAGGACTTTCCGCCATGACCTTTGAAGCATTCCCGGATTCCGCCCACCCGATCACCTGGCCCGAGGGCAAGCAGGCGGCAGCCTCCTTCACCTTCGACGTCGACGCCGAATCCTGCACCATCGCGCACGATCCCAAGAGCACCAGCCGGATGTCCCTCATGACCCACCAGTCCTACGGGCCCAAGGTGGCAGTTCCCCGGCTGCTGCAGATCCTCCAGCGGCAGGACATCCGCGCCACGTTCTTCGTCCCCGGCTTCACGGCCGAGTGCTATCCGGACACCGTCCGGCGCATCGTGGATGCGGGGCACGAGGTGGCGCACCACGGCTACCTGCACGAGCCCATGCAGGGTATCGACGCTGAGACGGAGGCGCGCTACATGGACCGCGGCCTGGAGGCGCTGGCCAAGGCAGCTGGGGTGGAGCCGGTGGGCTACCGGGCGCCGTGGTGGGAACTGAACTGGCATTCCCCGGCCCTTCTGGCGGACCGCGGATTCCTCTACGATTCGAGCCTGCTCGACGGCGATGCCCCCTACCGCTTCAGCGTCGCCCCGGGCGACTCCCGGGACATCGTGGAGATTCCCGTGGACTGGGCGCTGGACGACTGGGAGCAGTACGCGTTCTACCCCGGCGTCACCGGCAGCGGCGTCATCGAAAGCCCGGCGAAGGTCCTGGAGATGTGGACGCTGGAGGCGGAGGCACACCACGCGCAGGGCAGCTGCTTTGTCCTCACCAACCATCCGTTCATCTCCGGCCGGCCCTCCAAGGCCGTGGCGTTGGAACGGCTGATTGAACGGGTCAAGGGGATGGACGGCATGTGGGTGGCCACCATGGAGGAGATCGCGGAGCACACCCGCCGGACGGTTCAGGAAGTCCACACCCACGCCCGCATCCAGGTGCCCTCCTTCCCGGACACCGGGGCGAAGTTCACGCCGTCGGTGGTCCGGGAGTCACGGCCCGCCGTCGCCGGCTGACTTAGCCACAATTAGACGAGGAGTGGTGCTGCCCAGCTGGGCAGCACCACTCCTGTGTTTAATGGGCGTCGCCGTCAGGTGCGGCAGCGCTGCTGTCTGTCAAGGCACGACGGCGGCCTTCACCATTGCGTCCCACCCTGCAGTACGGAGGGGATGGCTTTGTCAGAGGCAGGGGCTACACTGAAGTAATCGAACATATATTCGAATAAAGGTGTGTTGTGGGCGTTATTATCGGTCCCCGCGTGATAGATGCGGGCGCCTCATTGTTCTCGGTGCTGATCTCGCCGGTGCCCGTCGCCGCAGGGTTTCCGTCACCGGCGCAGGACTACTTTGATGGGCGGATCGACCTGAACGCCCACCTGATCAAGGACATCACCAGCACCTTTGTTGTCCGGGTGACGGGAGACTCCATGGAGCGCGCCGGCATCAGTGACGGTGACGAGCTGATCGTCAACAGGGCCCTGGAAGCAAAGGACGGGTCCGTGGTCATCGCCGTACTGGACGGGGAACTGACTGTGAAGCGCCTGCGCCTGACTGCCACGGGAGTGGTGCTGCAGGCGGAAAATCCAAAGTATCCGGACATCAAAGTGCCTGCCCTCTCGGAGCTGACCATCTGGGGCGTGGCCACCAGGTGCCTGCACCATGTCTAGCCGGCGCCGTCTTCCGGCACGGCCATGAGCAAGCCCGCCATCATGCGGCAGATGCCGCAGATCGCCCACGTGGACGTCAACTGCTTCTACGCCTCGGCGGAACGTGCCTTCGATCCTTCGCTGGAGGGCAGGCCTCTGGTGGTGCTCTCGAACAATGACGGCTGCGCCGTGACCCGCTCCCCCGAAGCGAAAGCCCTGGGCATTGCCACCGGCGAGCCATGGTTCAAACTCGCGCCCCGCGCGAAGGAATGGGGGCTGGTGGCCAAGTCCAGCAACTACGAGCTCTACGGGGACATCAGCGCCCGGGTCATGGAGCTGCTCGGCAGGTACTCGGCGTGGCTGGAGGTTTACAGCATCGACGAGGCCTTCCTCGGGGTGAAAGGTGAGCCGGAGCAGCTGCTGGCTCTGGGCAGGACCATGAAGAACGCCGTCCGCCGCAACGTCGGCGTGCCGGTATGTGTTGGAATCGCACCCACCAAAACGCTGGCCAAGTTGTGCAACAAGTGGGCCAAGAACAACCCCGCGTTTGGCGGGGTATGCCACTGGGACAGCGTTCCTGCTGCCGTGCGGGAGCAACTGCTGGCACGCCTGTCCGTCGAGGAAATCTGGGGCATCGCCGGCCGCCTGGCCGGGCGCCTGAACGCAATCGGCATCCACACCGTCCTGGACCTCGCCCGCGCCGAGCCCGTGGCCATCCGGGACAAGTTCTCGGTGGTGATGATGCGCACCGTCCTGGAGCTCAACGGGACACCCTGCATCCCCATGGAGGAGGAACGCCTGGGCCGGGACCAGCTGATCTTCTCGCGTTCCTTCGCCACCCCGGTCACCACCGCTGCCGGGCTGCGGCAGGTCCTCAGCATCTACGGCCAGAATGCGAGCGCGCGGCTGGCCAAACATGGGCTGCAGGCGAAAGTCCTCACGGCATTCGCCGGCACCTCGCCCTTCAGCGGACAGGAACAGTCCTATCCGTCGGTGTGCGTCCCGCTGCCGATGCCCACAGCGGACCCGCTCCTGCTCACCAAGGCGGCGCACGCCCTGCTGCCCAACATCCGCGAAGGCATCCGGTACGCCAAAGTGGGGCTCATGCTCACGGACCTGCGGCCCAGCGGCAACCAATCCCCGCTGGAACTGTTCGAGAACCGGCACGAGGAACGCCGCATCGGCACCCTCCTGGAAGACGTGAGCAGCCGCTTCGGACGCGGCTCCATTGGCCTGGGCCACGGCGGGATCAAAACGGGCCTGGACTGGACCATGAAACGGAACATGCGCTCGCCCCGCTACACCACCCACTGGGACGAACTCCCGCTCGTCAAAGCCGCCTAAACGGATGTTGCCTACGCCGCCCGGGCGCCCAGCGCCGTAGGTTAGACCCGAGCTTCGGCGAGGTCCTTGAGTTTGGCGAGGGCCACGGGCCAAGTGTCATTCAGCATGGCCGCCCACTCGTCCACGCTGTCAAGCTCCACCTCGACCCTCGTCACCCCGTCAGCTTCGGTGAATGAATAGTTTTCGTGGGCTCCGATGAATTTCTTCGCCGCATCGCTTGTCCTGTCCTCCACACCATCGACGATCTGGCCGAGATATCGCAGGGAGACGAACTCATGCGGCCGGCAGTCCTCAACTGTTGCGATCATCCCTCCCACGGACCCCTCACCGTCCGGGCCGAGGAATCGAATCTCGCTGCCCGTGTTCCAGTCGCCCTCATAGAAGGAACCTGTCTCGCTGAAGGCACTCGTCCATTCCCGGTACGTGGCGTCATCGAGCATCGTTGCCCAGACCGTTTGGGCGGGAGCCTTGATATTCACCTCAAATTTCAGCTTTTCCATGCCTGATCGTACGTCCGCTTCGGCACCCGGAAACAGGCCCGAGTGACCGGCAACCTATGGGGACTCATTGCACAGGGGCGCTCCTTCGGGCGCACTGGAAAAAGACGTCCCGCGACGTTTCTTGTCGCTGTGCTACGCCTTGTTGAGCCCACGCGACCTCCCGTGAACGCCCGCTACGGGAATGATTGTGGCGCTGCCGGGCGCTCCGTAATCTCGTCTCAGCATCCGCCCCAGCAAAGGAACTCCAGTGTCAGATCCGTCCAGCCAGAGGCCCAAGAGCCCCCAGACCCAGCAAAGCTCCACCCGGATCGTTGCCGGACAGTCCGCCGCTCCCAAACGGCCGCTCGGCCTTAAGGTAGGCATCGCCGTCGGCATCCTTGCCCTCATTGGTGGGGGCGCCGCCGTCGCCTCCGCCGTGACCGGCGGGACCTCCGCGGCAGTGCAGGAGACCGCCCCCGCCGGCAACCCCGCCGCGGAACTCAAGCTTGGATACTTCGGCAACGTCACCCACGCCCCCGCCCTGGTGGGGGTAAGCCAGGGCTACATCGCGGAGGAGCTCGGCAGCACCAGGCTCGGCACCCAGGTGTTCAACGCGGGCCCGGCCGCGATCGAGGCCCTGAACGCGGGCGCCATTGACGCCACGTACATTGGCCCGAACCCCGCCATCAACTCGTTCGTGAAGAGCGGCGGCGAATCGGTGAACATCATCGCCGGCGCTGCAGCCGGCGGCGCCCAGCTGGTGGTCAGGCCGGAGATCAGCTCCGCAGCGGACCTAAGGGGCAAAACGCTTGCCTCCCCGCAGCTCGGCGGTACGCAGGACGTGGCCCTCCGGTCCTGGCTCGCGTCGGAGGGGTACCAGACCAACGTGGACGGCAGCGGCGACGTTGCCATCAACCCCACGGAGAACGCGCAGACGCTGAAGCTGTTCCAGGACGGAAAGCTCGACGGCGCGTGGTTGCCTGAGCCGTGGGCCTCACGCCTGGTGCTCACTGCCGGAGCCAAGGTCCTGGTGGACGAAAAGGACCTGTGGGACGGCTCGCTGTCCGGCAAGCCGGGCGAGTTCCCCACCACCATCCTGATTGTCAACCAGAAGTTCGCCGCCGACCACCCGGACACTGTGAAAGCGCTGCTCAAGGGCCACGTGAAGTCAGTCGAGTGGCTGAACAGTGCGGCCGATGGCGAAAAGGCCAGCGTCATCAACGCTGCCCTCAAGGAAGCCGCGGGCGCCGAGCTGAAGGCCGACGTCATCGACCGCTCGCTGAAGAACATTGTGTTCACCGTGGACCCGCTGGCCGGAACCTATGGGAAGCTCCTGGCCGACGGCGTGGCTGCCGGCACCACCAAGCAGGCCGACATCAGCGGCATCTTCGACCTCACCGCGCTCAACGGCGTAACGGGCGAGAAGACCTCGGCTGCGGGGCTGGGGAAGGAGTAGGGGCAGCGGGTTTTCAGGTCCCCGCCGAAACGCTCTCGCAGTTACTGCATCATTTTGGCCATCGCTCTCTCACTTTCCCCTGGAGAGTGAGAGAGCGATGGCGATTAACCTGCATCAAGTGAGAGAGCGTCCTGGGCAGGAAAACAGGTGCCCGGCCACAGCCGTTTCGGGGGCATGCAGGTATCAGCGGAACGGATACCTGATATCAAGAACCTCGTCTTCCCCAAATATATGAAGTGCCTCACAGTAGTTACAGGACCTGCAGCAACCAGTACCGCAGCCAGTAACCAGAAGGACTTCAACGTGGAAACTCCGCTCTCCCATCTTGCCCACCTCGAGATCACCACCCCGGACGTCGAAGCCTCGGCACGGTTCTACGAGGAAAAGTTCGGCATGCGCATCATCGACCGAGTGGACGGCAACGTCTACCTGCGCTGCTGGGGCGACTACTACCGCTACAGCCTGGTCATCACCGAAGGACCGGAAGCGTCCCTGGGGCGCATGGCCTGGCGTACCACCTCCCAGGCAGCCCTTGAAGCCGCAGCCCAGCGCATCGAAGCAACCGGCGTCCAGGGCACCTGGACCGCAGGCGGCCACGGCTACGGCAAGGCCTACGAGTTCACCGGCCCCTACGGCCACCACATGCGCCTCTTCTTCGACGTCGAGAAGTTCGTGGCCGAGCCCGGCTTTGAATCCACTTACCCGGACCGTCCCGAGCGCCGCAGCAGCCACGCTGCCGCACCCCGCTTCCTGGACCACGTCACCGTAGCCTCCTCCGATGTCCGCGGCTTCGCCAAGTGGTACAACGAGGCACTGGGCTTCCGCGTGATGGCGTTCACCGAACTCGACGAGGCCCCCATCACCGTGTTCTCGGTCCTCACCACCAACGAGAAGTCCCACGACCTTGGGGTGGTCCTGGACACCTCCAGCCGTGCCGGCCGCGTGAACCACGTCGCGTTCTGGGTGGACACCCACGAGGACCTGCTGCGCACCGCGGACGTTCTCATGGAGAACGGCACTCCCATGGAGTACGGCCCCTCGATCCACGGCATCGGCGAACAGAACTTCCTCTACTTCCGTGAACCGTCCGGCCTGCGTGTGGAGCTCAACTCCGGCGGCTACCGCAACTATGTTCCGGACTGGGAGGCCAACACCTGGAAGCCGTCGGAGGGCTCCAACAACTTCTACAAGAACGGTGCAATGCCGCACTCCATGACGGAATCGTTCCCGCCGGCCGAGGGTTTCACCGCCACGGAGGAGGGCGCTTCCCCGGAGATGAAGGAAGCCCTCCTGAACCCGTACTCCAAGCAGGGCCGGGGCTAAAGGACAATGACCGAAACACAGTATGCCCTGGTCCGGTTCCAGGAAGCCGGCGACAGCAAGGCCCGCGTGGGCCTGCTGGTGGAAAACCGGGTCCTGCCGCTGGACGGGGACATCAACTCCCTGATCGAGCACTGGGACACCACCGAAGGCCAGTTGGACTCCCTGGCCGCCACTGCCGGCAAGGACACCGGCCTGGCGGCGGCCGACGTCGAAATCCTTGCCCCGGTTGAGCCTGCGCAGGTACTGCAAACCGGCGCTAACTACCGCAAGCACGTGATCGACCTCGCCGCAGCGCACCGCGAACCGGGCGAGGACGAGGAGGATGTGCGCGCCAAGACGGCGGCCATCATGGACAAGCGCGCGGGCCAGGGCACGCCGTACTTCTTCATCGGACTTCCGACGGCGATCGCGTCCGCCACGGACGACCTCACCCTGCCCTCCTACAGCAAGTCCCACGACTGGGAACTTGAACTGGCAGCGGTGATCGGCAGGACGGCGTTCCGCGTCACCCCGGAGGAGGCCCTCGGGTACGTGTTCGGCTACACCATGGTCAACGACATCACCACCCGCGAATATGTGTTCCGCAAGGACATGCCCGCCATCGGCTCGGACTGGTACCGCGCCAAGAACGCCCCGGGCTTCCTGCCCGCCGGACCCCTGCTGGTACCCGCCAAATTCTTCGGCGACCCGCAGGACGTCCAGGTGACGCTGAAGCTCAACGGCAAGGCCATGCAGGACGAATCCACCTCGGACATGATCTTCGGCGTGGCCAAACTGGTCAGCGAAGCGTCGCAGATCATGCCGCTGCGCCCGGGCGACCTGGTCCTCACCGGCAGCCCTGCCGGCAACGGCGCTCACTGGGGCCGCCTGCTCCAGGACGGCGACGTTATGGAAGGCACCATCACCGGGCTCGGCACCCAGCTGATCCGCTGCAAGGACGAGGTCCAGCCGTGACAGCCGATGCGGTGGAAGAGCAGCTGATCCAGCGCGGGGATCCGCTGGCAAGCATCACGGCGGCCGCCTACAGGTACAACAATTGGGGCCGCTGGGGCGAAGACGATGTCTTGGGCACTCTGAACTTCATCGATGCCGCAAAACGTGTGGAAGCAGCAGCGCTGGTTCGCACCGGCGAAGCATTCTCGCTGTCCCAGCCCTTTGATACCAACGGGCCCCAAAAGGGCTGGCGGCGCCGTACCAACCCCGTCCACACCATGACGGACACCGGAGTGGACGCGGAACGCGGAAACCAAGGTTTCCCGCACGGCATCGGCGGCGCCGATGACGTGATCGCCATGCCGCTGCAGTGCTCCACCCAGTGGGACGGGCTGGGCCACATCTTCGACCGTGGCAAGGCCTGGAACGGCCGCGCCGCCGGGGACGTCGTGACCTCCGAAGGTGACCTGGTCACGGGCATCGAGACCGCAGCTGCCAAAATCGTCAGCCGCGGAGTGCTGCTGGATGTTGGCAGGGCGCTCGGACCGGAGCTCGGAAGGCTCGACGGTGAACTGCCGGACGGCTTCGCCATCACCCCCGAGCACCTGCACCGGACCATCGAACTCCAGGGGCCCAGCGCGAAGGTTGGGCGGGGGGACATCGTGGTAATCCGCACAGGGCAGTACTCCAGGACCCGCCGCGAAGGCTGGGGCGACTATGCCGGCGGGCCGGCACCCGGGCTGTCCTTCCGCACGGCCCCGTGGCTGCACGGAAGCGAAATCGCCGGGATCGCGACGGACACTTGGGGTTTCGAGGTCCGTCCCAACGAATTCGACGACGCCTTCCAGCCCCTCCACCAGATCGCCATCCCCAACCTCGGGCTGTTCCTGGGCGAAATGTGGGACCCGGACGCACTTGCCGCAGCCTGCGCAGCGGACGGCCGGTACGATTTCTTGCTGACGGCCGCCCCGCTTCCCATCACCGGCGCCGTCGGTTCCCCCGTCAACCCGATTGCCCTCCGGTAGCGATCACATCAACAGCCGCAAACCACCACGAGCAGTAACGCCGTCAATACAAAGGAGTCAGCGATGGCAGCAGTACAGAACGTCGGAATCGTCGGGGCGGGAGCCGCGGGACTGACCGCAGCCATCCTCCTGGCCGACGCCGGAATCCACGTGGAAGTGCTTGAGAGGGCCGACGCCCCACAGACGCTCGGATCCGGAATCACCCTGCAGGGGAATGCCCTTCGGGTCCTGCGCCAGCTCGGCGTCTGGGAGCAGATCGAGGCGAAGGGTTATGCATTCAGCACCCTTGGGCTGCGGGCTCCGGACCCTGCCGGCACCGTCGTTGCAGTCCTGGACGACATGCGGACCGGCGGCGACGACCTGCCGGCCACCCTGGGCATGTACCGCCCCGACCTGACCGCCATCCTCCGGGACCGGGCGGAGCAGGCCGGCGCCCGGATCAGTTACGGCAAGACCCTGACCGGAATAACGGACGACGGCGGCTCCGTCACCGTGGGCACCGCCGACGGCAACACAGCCCGCTACGATCTCCTGATCGGCGCCGACGGCCTGCACTCAGCCGTACGTAAAGCCATCGGCATCGACATTGAACCCAAGTCCACCGGGATGGGCATCTGGCGTGCCTTCGTGGAACGTCCCGCCGACGTGGTCCGCACGGACCTCACCTACGGTGGCCCCTGCTTCATCGCCGGCTACTGCCCCACCGGCCCGGACACCATCTACGCCTACCTGGTGGAGCGGGCGCAGGAGCGCCGGCACGAGGACGGCCCGCGGATCATGTCCGAACTTGCCGCGGCCTACGGCGGACCGTGGAATGAGATCCGCTCGAACCTGGACCACAGTGCCCGCATCAACTACACCTGGTTCACCACGCACTTGGTGGATGGGCCCTGGAACCGTGGCCGCACCGTGATCATCGGCGATGCCGCCCACAGCTGCCCGCCCACGGTGGCCCAGGGGGCTGCCATGGCGCTCGAGGAC
Organism: Pseudarthrobacter sp. NKDBFgelt; assembly: GCF_046097905.1. Taxonomy (NCBI): domain Bacteria; kingdom Bacillati; phylum Actinomycetota; class Actinomycetes; order Micrococcales; family Micrococcaceae; genus Pseudarthrobacter; species Pseudarthrobacter sp. NKDBFgelt. Next base: position 12,539 of record NZ_JBJURL010000026.1, read on the forward strand.
GCGGCCGTGCTCGCCGAACTGCTGATCAAGGCCGACGAGGTCACCGAAACTGTCTGGAAGGAGTTCACTGACCGCCGGCTGGACCGGGCCAAGGCAGTGGTCAACGCGTCCGTCCAGCTGGGCCAGTGGATGCTGGACGGTGTCCGCGACGCCGATGTCCCGGGTTTGGTGCATTCGGTGTCCGTCATGGTGAAGGAACCTGCATGAGCAACAGCTTCATCCTCGAGGCGTCCAGCCCTACCGTGGACGTCCACGCCCACGTCCTGCTTCCGGCCCTGCAGCAGATGGTCGCCGAAGCCGACCCCGAGGGCTTCGGGGCCCAGCAGTCGCTGGAGGTGCTGCGCCACGGGGCTGATTCCATGGCCATCTCAGGCCGGATGGTCAGAGAGCGATGGCCGCAGCTGACAGACCTCGACCGCCGGCTTTCGGACATGGATGCCCAAGGCGTGGACGTGCAGCTGGTCTCGCCGTCGCCGTCGCACTTCTACTACTTCGCGGGGGAAGGCCTGTCGCTGCAGGTGGCGAAGGCCGCCAACCAGGCAGTGCGGGAGTTCGTTGACCGCGCCCCGGAACGCCTCAACGGCCTGGGCCTGGTCCCGCTCCAGCACCCCGCACTCATGGTGGAGGCACTGGAGCACGCGGTCCTGGAGTGCGGGCTGCTTGGTGTGGAAATCGGATCATTCGCGGCTACTCCCGGAAGTCCGGAACGCAGCACCGTTGAATTGTCCGATCCGCGGCTGGAACCGTTTTGGAGCCGGGCAGAGGAACTGGGCGCTCTTATTTTCCTCCATCCGTTTGGTTGCTCCCTTGATGAGCGGCTGGACCGGTTCTACCTTGCCAACACTGTCTCCCAGCCCGCAGAAAATGCGGTTGCCCTGTCCCACCTCATCTTCAGCGGGGTCCTGGACCGGCACCAAGGACTGAAGGTTCTGGCCGCGCATGGCGGAGGCTACCTTCCCACCACCCTCGGCCGCTCGGACCATGCCTGGAAGGTCCGGCCGGAGGCACACGGCTGCGCCAAGCCGCCGTCGTCGTACCTGAAGAAGCTCTACTTCGATTCCCTGGTCCACAGCGCCGGTGAGCTGCGGGCACTGGTGGCGGCAGCGGGCCCGGAGCAGGTGCTCCTCGGCTCGGACTACCCGTTCGACATGGGCTCCGAGCGCCCTGTTGCCGAGGTCATCGGGGCGCAGCTTTCCGCGAAGGACGAAGCCAGCGTGCTGACCGGCAATGCTGCTGCCCTCGGCATCGCGGCGGCTGCCGCACTCTCACAACGCCCTACTGTCTAAGGAACAACTCCCATGGTGAAGATTGCACGCTGGAATTTCGACGGCGGCACGCAGTCCGGCTTCGTCGATGGCGGTAACTGCTACCCCCTGCCGGCAGGCCAGGGTGTCCAGACCCTCCTGGACGCCGGGCTGGAAGAAACGCTGGGCCTTGCCCGGGACATCATCGGGTCCAGCCCTGCCGTTCCGCTTGCGGACGTGGAGCTGCTCGCTCCGCTGGTGCCCGCCACCATCCGCGACTTTGTGACTTTTGAGGAACACGTCGAAGGGATGCGGATGAGCATCGACGGCGTGGCAGGCGTTATGCCTGAATGGTACGAGGCGCCCACGTTCTACTTCACGAACCCGCATACGGTAACCGGCACCGGTGAGGTGATCGGTATTCCGGCGGGCTGCGATGACCTGGACTTTGAAACGGAAGTGGCCGCCGTCGTCGGCCGTGTCCCGGGGAGCGACGGCCGGAACCTCACGGCAGAAGAGGCGCGCCGGCACATCTTCGGCTACACAGTGCTCAACGACTGGTCCGCGCGTGACCTGCAGCGCCGTGAGATGAAAGTCAGCCTGGGGCCGTGCAAGGGCAAGGACTTTGCCAACACCCTGGGGCCCTGGATTGTCACCGCGGACGAGTTTGAGGACCGGCACGACGCCGAAGGGTTCCTGCCGATCTCCATGGCGGTGGAGGTCAACGGGGAAGCCATCGGTCAGGACCTGCTGTCCAATATGGGGTGGCCTTTCGCCGAACTGGTGGCATACGCCTCCCAGGACTCCGTGGTCCGGCCCGGCGACGTCCTTGGCTCCGGTACCTGCGGCAGCGGCTGCCTCGGCGAACTCTGGGGACGTAACGGCGCAAAGACTCCCCCGCCGCTGAAGACAGGCGATGTTGTCCGCATGACAGTGGAAGGCATCGGCAGCATCGAAAACACCGTCGGTGACCGGCGCGAGGCCGTGACCCGGGTGGCTGCACGCGTCCGTCCGCGCAACCGGACGGTCTACCCGGCTCCGGCCGGATCCTAGCTGGCAGTCATCACGAACCACTCCTCAGCACCGCGAGCGCAGGCCTACGGGGTAGTGTCCAGGGCGCGGACGGTCACAGGGTGGGTTGAAATCGGGAAGAGCTCGTGCAGCTTTGAGCAGGCACGCTGGACCACGGAGCGCAGCCACACACTGGCCGGGTCCTCCGTCTGGGAAGGGTGCCAGTACATGGCTTCCACCAGGGACGCGTCTACATCGTCCGAGACCTCCAGCACCACGATGTCCGCGCCGCGCTGTGCCCTCGCTGCCAGCATCCGCGGCACCAGGGCCACGAGATCCGTACCTTCGACCAGCAGCGGCAGCGACAGGAAGCCGGCCACCACCGCCGCCACTCGCCGCTGTATGGCGCGGGTCTCGAACAGTTTGTCGGCAGGTGTGCTGATCCCCTCACCAAAGTAGCCGACGGCGTGGGGCACCGTAGTCAGGTCCGCCAGGGTGAGCCTAGGCTGCTGCAGCAGGGGGTTTCCGGCGTCAGCTATGGCCACGAAGCTGTCGCGGAACAACTGCTTGCTGGCACCCTGCAGTTGGTAGCCCATGGGTCCGACGAGCAGATCGATTCTGGAATAGTCGGCCATCTGGCCCAGGATGCCGGACTTGGCTGCTGTGGGTACGATATCTACCGACACACCCGGCGCCTCCTGGCGGAGGATTCCCCGCAGTGGGCCCACAATCAGTGCTGCGGCGTAGTCCGACGCGGCGATGATGAACTCCCGCTCGCTGGTATCCGGATCAAAACCGGACCGCACGCGCGAGGCCCGCTGGATATGAATCATGGCCTCATCAACCAGCGGGACCAGCGACTGCGCAAACGGCGTGAGGTCGTACGTGCGGCCATTCCTTACCAGGAGGTCGTCATCGAAGTGGCGGCGGAGCCTGGCCATTGCCGCGCTGGTGGCCGGCTGGCTGAGCTGGAGCCGCTCCGCTGCCCGGGAGATGTTCCGCAATTCCAGCAGGACCTGCAGCTGGGGCAACAGGTTGAGGTCCAGGTTCTTCATACCCACAGGTTATCCGGCCCCACCTTTCGTCCCTCCAGTGGCAGGCTCGCAGCGTCAGCGTCTGGGATGTAGTCGTTCATGGGCAAGGCCTCAGCTTTTCAAGCCGGCCCATCCTGCGAGGCCGTGGCCGTACGGGTAGAGAGGGTCTGCTGAACCCCCCGGAACATCACTCTGCGCTTCCAGAACTGCCTGGGTTGATCGGGGAAGCTCAAAGGGAAGGCGGCCTTCGGGCACGGCCTTTCCGGTCAGCACCCGCGTGAGGGCTTCGTCTGATACTCCGAACGTGGCCAGTATGGCGGAGCAGTGTGGTTCCAGCGGAGTGAGGATCGCGGGGCGGTCCAGGTTGGCCACCAAGACCAGGGGCGCCTGCCCGGCAAGCTCTTTCAAATGGGAGGCCACGGCGTCGTCGAACTCGAGGCTTCCCGCATGGAACATCGCCTCGAGGAACCGCTCGTTCCGCGGCTCGTAGGGAGCGTCCAGGCGGACGATGGCAAGGTCAGCCTCTGCCGGAGACGCGACAACGGACGCGCCGCAGGATTGGATGGCATCAGCTGACAGGCCTTCAAGATACACCCGCATGGACGTTCGGAGGGGAAGGATTCCTTCGGTGGTTTTGATGACGACCACCGACCGGCTTTGGGCCTTCAGTCCTTCCTCACGGAACGCGGCGTTACCCACCAGGACTTCAGCAGCATCCTCATCCACATAGCGGTCATCGAAGAGGCCCAGCTCGAACTTGACCCGCAGCAGACGTCGCACGGACATGTCGATGCGCTGCGTTGATATGCGCCCGGCCCTAACCAAGTCAACGAGAATCTCGGGGCACGACTCACCACCGAACTGGTCGCAGCCGGCGTCGATTGCCTTGATCATTCGCTCTTCGACAGAGAGGTGCTCCACGCCCCAGGCCCGGGCCGGCAACGTCATGCCAAAGACATGGGAATCGTGCAGAAGCCCCCAGTCGGTGCACACCACGCCGTCGTAGCCCAGTTCGTCGCGGAGCAGCTTGGTGATGATCTGGCGGTTGAACCCGAAACCTACTTCCTCTATCGCTTCGCCATCACGGCTGAGGCCGACGGGCATGCCGTAGTACGGCATAATCGCACTGGTCCCGGCGTTGATGGCGTCCCGGAAAGGGAGCAGGTGGTCCTCGAATCTGCCGCCGGGGTAGACCTGCTCCCGCCCATAGGGGAAGTGGGGGTCTTCCCCGTCTTTTTGGGGCCCGCCGCCAGGGAAATGCTTGGTCATGCACGCGACGCTCTGGCGGCCCAGTGCATGACCCTGAAACCCTTCCAGGTACGCGGCGGCCAGCTTCCCCGTCAGCCCGGGATCCTGGCCAAAGCCGCTGTACTGCCGGGCCCAACGAGGTTCCGTGGCCAGGTCCACGGTGGGATGCAGCGCTGCACGCAGGCCCACGGCAAGGTACTCCTGCCGGGCGGTGTCAGCGAACCTCCGCACGGTTTCCGGATCCCGGAGCGCGGCTAGGCCGATGGGCTCGGGCCAGGCCGAGAAAAAACCGGCGGCAAATGAGGCGCCCTCATTTTCCGCGAAGGCATGCCGGGGGTCGGTGGAGACCGTAATTGGAATGCCGAGCCGGGTGTGCGAGGCCAGTTCCTGCATTTGGTTGTGCCAGCGTGCTGCAGTGCGGGCGTCCGGCAACTGATGGACGTTGAAATGGCTGATGAAACCCTCAGTGACCTGTCCCTGCGTTTCGCCGTCTACGCCCGCGACTCCGATGGAGATGACGTGGAACATTTGTCCGGCCTTCTCTTCCAGCGTCATGCGGGTCAGCAGGTCTTCGACCCGTTCACTGACCGGACGCGTTGCGTCACGGTAAGCGGGTTTGGTGTTTGTCGCTGTCACTGGCTGTCCTTCTTGCCTGCCAGCGCCGTCCAGCGCTGGCGCAGGGCGTAGGCGGCCGGTTTGGGCCGGCGGTCACGGGTGAAAACTCCCTTTTTGTTTCCGTCCACGCGCCGTACCCCGTCGGAAGTCTGGAAGTCAGCGAAATTCCATACGTGTTCACCCACCATCGCATCAATGCGGTCGAAGACGCGCTGGTACATGGCAAGGAAGGCCGTCTGGTATTCCTCGCTCCAGGGCTGCTCGTAAATGGAGTGCAGGCCGGTCATGGTGTCGGCGCCGTACTCGGTCATGATCATGGGCTTCCCGTAGGCGTCTTCCCAGGTACGGAGTTCAGCTTCCAGCAGGACTTCCGCGTTCTCCAGGTCACCGGTGTTGGTGTACCAGCCCTGGTAGCGGTTAAGCATGATGACATCGAAAAGGTCTCCCAGCTTTTCCTTGCCAACGGGATCGAATATCAGGTTGACGTAGCCAACAGGGCGGCTCGGGTCCAGCTCGCGCGTGAGCTGGGCAAGGGGTTCGTAGTACTCGCGGGCGCCTTCCTCCGAGGCGTTGGGCTCGTTGGCGATGGACCAGAGAACCACGGAGGGGTGGTTCTTGTCCCGGTCTACGAGTTCTGTGATGGCCTGGCGGTGGTTCGCAGCAGTCTTTGCGTCCACCGCGCCCTCCTCATAAGTCTTCTGGGGCAGGCCCCCGAAGGCGGCAGCGAAGCCGTGGTTCAACCCAACCGCGGCTGTTTCGTCGATGACCACAATGCCGTGTCGGTCCGCGAACTCCAGGAACTCCTCGGCGTACGGGTAGTGGGACGTTCGGAAAGAGTTCGCCCCTGTCCATTTCAGCAGTTCGAGGTCATTGACCATCTGGGCGTTGCTGTGGCCCTTGCCGATGGTGACGTGGTCCTCATGCATTCCAAAGCCGGTGAAGTAGAACGGCTCGCCGTTGATCAGGAATTCGGCCCCGCTGACTTCCACGGTGCGTACGCCGACAGGCAGGGTATAGGTATCCAGCAGCTGGTCCCCGTCACGCACGTCGGCAGTAAGGCTGTACAGGTAGCCGGCACCCGGTTGCCAGAGAACGACGTCGCTGATCGTCAGGGTGCCGTCAGTTCCGTCCCGCCGGGCTACTTCGGCGCCTGAAGCATCCCGGAGCGTGATGGTGACAGCTTCGGTGCCGGACCCGCCACGTACGGCGACGCTGAAGTCGACGCTGCCGGTGTGGCCTTCAAAGCCGGTAACAACCGTGATGTCGTCGACTGTCACGGCGGGTGTGCTGTAAAGCCAGAGGCTGCGGTGCAGGCCGGCGTAATTGTAGAAGTCGTGGAAGTAGGCCTGCTTCCTGCGGCCGTCCTCCCCCACAGTGATTTTGCCGGGCGGGATGGTCGCCTGGGTCAGTTCGTTATTCACAGCGACGGTGAGCCGGAAAGCCCTGCCGGGAGTTACATGGTCGGTGATGTCCGCGCTGAAGGGCGCGTAGCCGCCAACGTGCTCGGCAACGAGTGCGTCATCTACCCAGACCATACCCTCATGCGTGGCTGAGTCGAGCCGCAGGTGGATGCGCTCCCCCGCCCAACCGCGGGGCACACGCACTTCGCGCTGATACCAGACGTAACCCACGTGGTCCCGGATTGCCTTGTCCGGGAACACGTCGTTGTAACTGCCGGGCACGCCCATTTCCAGGCCGGTTTCAAGGGGTTTCTTGAACCATTCCTGGCTATGTCCGGTGCGCTCGGTGTCCACCTTGAACCGGTACAGGCCGTCCAGGTTGACCAGTTCACGGGTGCTGTTCGCTTGGGGTTTTAGCAAGTTCTTGTCCTTTTCATAGTGTTGGAGCGCCCCGAAGGGCACTCGCGCCCGTCAGAGCGGAAGAGTGGTGGGGGCGCCGCGCGGCAGGCATCAGCCGTCCGCTGGAGCCGCGACGGATCAGTTCGGTCTCAACATGCACCAGAGAGGACTTCTCCTCCGGTTCCCTGTCGAACATGTCCAGCAGGAGTGCCGCCGCGGTGGTGCCGCAGCTCGCCAACGGTGAGCGAACGGTTGTCAGGGGCGGGGTGGTGAAGTCTGCCCCGAAGATGTCGTCAAAGCCGACAATGCTGACCTGGTCAGGTACCACCACTCCCGCCGCCTGGAGTTCCTGCATCAGTCCGATGGCGAGGAGGTCGTTGTACGCCATAACTGCAGTCGCTCCGGTGGACAGGACTTCCCGCGCAACCCGGCGTCCGCCGTCCACTGTGGGTTTGGCCGTTTCCAGCCGGACTGCCTCCAGCCGGGACCAGTCGCAGGCCTCTTGAACGCCTTCCCAGCGACGGACCGACATCCATGATTGCTGCGGGCCAGCCAAATAGGCGATTTTGCGATGTCCTTGTTCGGCCAAAGCCCTGACAGCGGCGCCGATTCCGCCGTTGACATCCGGGACGACACAGGAAACACCTTCAACTTCGCGGTTGATGACGACGAGCGGTTTGGTGCGGGCGAGCATCCGGATGTTGTCATCGTCCATGCGGGGGCTTGCCAGTATCAGTCCGTCCACGGTGGCCTGCATCCTCAGCGCGGCCTTCAGCTCGGTGGCTGGAGATTCGGCCGACTCGGCAATCATCATGGTGTAGTTCCGGGTGATCGCCGTCGATTGGGCGGCGCGAATTATGTCGAAGAACGTGGGGTTGGTGATGTCTGTAAGAATCAGTCCGAGCGTTTCGGTGCGGCCTGTGCCCAGCGCCCGCGCGTAGGGGTTCATCTGGAATTGCAGTTCCTCTGCTGCGTCCTGGATGACTTTTTGGGTCTTGGCGCTGACGCGTCCTGGTTTGTTAAGTGCGCGGGAAACCGTCGACGGATTGACGCCGGTGGCTCTGGCGATGTCGTAAATTGTCGGCTTCGATCTAGCCTTGCCTGTCGCGTTGTCGGTTCCCGGTTGCATGCTCATGCTGGGAGAGCCTGTTCGTTTTGTTCCCGTTGGGTTTCGAGGAGCCGGTGGCGGTCGGCGCGGCGTTGTTCCTGGCGGTCCGGGTCCGGTACCGGGGATGCGAGGAGCAGGCGCTGGGTGTAGGGGTGTTCGGGGTTGGTGGTGACGGCCCGGGCGGGTCCTTGTTCGACGATTTCGCCCCGGTACATGACGGCCACGCGGTGGCTGATGTGGCGGACGACGTCCAGGTCGTGGGAGACGAAGAGGTAGGAGACGCCGGTGTCTTTTTGGATCTGCAGGAACAGGTCCAGGACGCGGGCCTGGGTGGAGAGGTCCAGGGCGGAGACGGGCTCGTCACAGACGATCAGTTTCGGTGCGAGGGCCAGGGCGCGGGCGATCGCGACGCGTTGGCGCTGCCCGCCGCTGAATTCCCGGGGCAGGCGGTGGATCGCGTCGGCGGGCAGGCCCACCTGGTCCAGGAGTTCCTTGACCCGTTTCTTCGCGGCGGCTGGTTCCATGCCCTGCACGCCGAGGGGTTCAGCGAGGATGTCGCCGATTTCCAGGGCCGGGTTCAGGGAGGTGTAGGGGTCCTGGAAGACCACCTGGAGGTCCCGGCTGAGTGTTCGGCGTTCTTTGCGGGTGGCGTGGCTGATGTCCTTGCCCTCGAAGATGATCCGCCCGCCGGTGACCGGTGCCAGGCCCAGGACGGCGCGGCCCAGGGTGGTTTTGCCGGAGCCGGATTCCCCCACCAGGCCCAGGGTTTCGCCCTGGCCGATGCTGATGTTGATCTCCGTCAGGGCACGGAACGGCCGGGAGCGCCAGCCCTTGCCCGGGTACTCCACCACGAGGTCCTCCACCCGGAGCAGCCCTGCGCCGCTGGTTCGTTCATCCGGTGCGCTCGTTCCGGTGGTGGCCGTGTGGGCGGTCATGAGGAGGCTCCGTCCGGGGTGGCGGTGACGAGCATGGTCATGGGCTCCTTGCCCTCGAGCATCGACCCGAGCAGGGTCCGGGTGTATTGCTCTTTCGGGGTGGACAGGATCTCCCGGACCGGTCCTTCCTCCACGAGCCTGCCGTTCTGCATCACCACCACGCGGTCGCAAAGGTCGGCCACCACGCCGAAGTTGTGGGTCACCAGGATCACCCCAACGCCCAGGCGGGCCTGCAGGTCACGGATGAGGTCCAGGACCTCGGCCTGGACAGTCACATCCAGGGCGGTGGTGGGTTCGTCAGCGATGATCAGGTCCGGTTCGCAGCTGATCGCCCCAGCGATGAGGACGCGCTGGGCCATGCCGCCGGAGACCTCGTGCGGGTAGGCGCTGAAGGTCCGGTCCGGGTTGGTGATCCCGACGTCGGCCAGCAGCTTCAGCGCGCGGCGCTTCGCTTCGGCCTTGGAGATCCCCAGGACCCGCACCATGGGGGTAACCAGCTGGTAGCCGATGGTGAACGCCGGGTCCAGGTTGGACATGGGCTCCTGCGGGATATAGGAGATCCGCTTGCCCCGGAGCTTGGAGAGCCTTTCCTGGTTGACCTTCTCATCCCCCGGGGCCACGGTGTAGTTCCCGTCGAACTGGATGGAGCCTGCCACGATCCGGGCGGTGTCCGGGAGCAGGCCCAGGATGGAGAACGCCGTCTGGGACTTGCCGGAGCCGGACTCGCCCACGATGCCCAGGATCTCCCCGCGGTCCACGTGGAAGGAGACGTCATCGACCACCTTCTTGACGGAACCGTCCGCTTGCGGATATCCGACGCCGAGGTTGGTGACCTTCACCAGGTGGTGCTCGGTCCCGGCCTCCACCGCAGCCACGGACCGCCGGGACGTGCCCACCCTGCCGGGGGCCGCCGTCGTGGTTGCTGCCGGTGCTGCCTTTTTCCTGTGCTTGATCTTGTCCCCGTCTTCGAGGGCGTCGCGGATGGCGTTGCCCAGCAGGACCAGCGCGCCGATGGTCAGCGCCATGGCGAACGCGGGCCAGAAGAGCAGGGTGGGGGTGAGGTAGACGTTCTTGAAGCCCTCGGACAGCATCACGCCCCAGGTTGCCTTGGCCGGGTCCCCCAGGCCGAGGAACTCCAGCCCGGATTGGATGGCGATGGCCACACCGGCGATCGCTGCCGTCTGGATGATGATCGGGGCCCGGACCACGGAGAAGATGTGCCGGGCGATGATGCTCGCATCCGAGAGCCCGGAGACCCTCGCTGCGTCGACGTAGAGTTCGTTGCGGACCGACTGCACCGCTGACCTGGTCAGCCGGAAATAGGACGGGCTGATCAGGATCCCGAACGCGATCATCGCGATCCACACCGAGGGCCCGAACGCTGCGCGGATGGTCAGCAGCACGATCAGGCCCGGCAGGCTCATGAGGATACTGACCACCCAGTTCGATACGGCCTCGAACCTGCCCGCGTAATAGCCCGCGACCAGCCCGGCCGGCAGTCCGATGCCGATCGCTACCGCCGCGCACAACAACGCCGACAGCAGCGTCAACCGTGCCCCGAACAACAACCGGCTCCAGACATCGCGGCCGGAACTGTCCGTGCCCAGGATGTTCACCTCGTCCGGGGCGGCAAGGGTCTTGGAGATGTTGGCGAAGTTCTCATCAAAGGGGGCCAGGACATCAGCGAACACCGCCAGCAGGGCCATGCCCAGCAGGATGACCATCGCAATAATGCCCAGCGGGTTCCGGAACAGGCGCTTGAGGACCGTGGACCGGACCACCGTCCCGGACTGGCCCGTTCCCGTGCCGCCGGCAGTGCCGGGGGCGGGGGTCAGGGCTGAGGTTTCAACGGACTCGGTCACGAGGCACGCACCTTCGGGTTGAGCCAGCCGTTGAGCAGGTCAACGATGAGGTTGACCACGATCACCACGGCGACGGTGTACATAACAACGCCCATCACCACGGGCTGGTCACTCTGCACGGTGGCCGCCACCGCGAGCGGACCTATCCCCGGCAGGGCAAAAATGGACTCCAGGATCACCACACCGCCCAGCATCCCGATCAGCTGCAGGCTCAGCACGGTCAGCCCCGCCGGTGCAGCGCTGCGCAGGACATGCTTGAAAAGGATCTCCCCTTCCTTGATGCCGCGGCTGCGGAGGGTACGGACGTAGTCGCGCTCCAGCTGCTTGATCACAGCACTGCGGATCTGCTGGGCGCCGCCGGTCACACCATTGATCAGGAGCGCAATCACCGGCAGGGTCAGCGAAAGCACCCACGCCTCTGCCCCCGCACCGGGTGAGATCGTGCTGGTGGCCGGAAACATTCCCAACTGGATCGCCAGGACGGTCACCAGGATGACGCCGATAACAAACCCCGGAATCGAGTCCCCGATGATCGCACCGACCTGGACCACACGGTCCACCCAGCCCCGCTTCACCGCCGCGGCGACGCCGATGAGGGTGGCAATGATGGCAATAAGGATCATGGCGGTGAACACCATGACCATGGTCACGGGAATCCGCGTGGCCAGTGCATTGGCAACAGGTTCAGACGTGAACCACGAGGAACCAAAATCCCCCCGCAGCGCGCCAAGGACCCAATCCAGGTATCTTCCAAGGACGGGCTGGTCCAGCCCGAGCTCGGTTTCCTTCAGCGCCACCTGCTCAGGCGTGGCCTGGTCTCCGACGATGTTCCGGGCGATGCTTCCGCTGGAGGCATACAGGAGGAAGAAGGTCAACGCCGAGACGGCGAACAGGACCACAAGTCCGCTGCCGAGGCGTTTAAGGATGAATTTGATCATGGCTGGTTCTCCATTGAACTGGCGAGCGCTGGCGTTGCCCAACGGCGGCCCCTGGGGGGCCGCCGTTGGGCGGCTGCTGTGGAATCTACTTCGCGGGGGAGTAGTTGTAGATCGACGGGACGGCCTGCTGGAGCTGCGGCGTCACATTGACTTTGTCGTTGAAGTAGTACATCTGGTTGATCCGGAACAGCGGGGCAAACCACGCCTCCTCAACGAGGTACCGGTTGACTTCCTCCGCCAGCTTGTCCGCGTCCTCCCCGCCGTTCTGCACCGCATCAATCTTTGCCTGCAGCTCAGGAGTGGTGTTCTTGAACGGGTTGTAGAAGGCCGTGGTGGAAGCAAGCTGGTTGATGGCCACCCACGGTTCGCCCTGGAACAGGGAGAAGTACATGCTGGGGTACTTGCGGGCGGCGACGTCACTGGAGAAGGTGGGCCCCGACCAGGCACCGGCGTTCAAGGTGATGCCGACGTCAGCCAGCTGCTGCTTGAGGATATTGATCTGCGTTTCGAAGGCCGGAACCAGCGGAACTTCCAGGACAACTCCTGATTCGTAGCCGGCTTCCTTCAACAGGGCCTTGGCCTTCGCGGGATCGTACGGGTACTTGTCCTCAAGTTCCTCAACCCACGCCCCGCTTTCCTTGCCGAAAGGCTGGGACGTGGGCGTCCCCTCACCCAGCAACACCTGTTCCAGGATGGTCTTCCTGTCGAACGCGTGGTTGATGGCCTGCCGGACCCGCACGTCTTTCAGGGCGGGGTTCGCAGTGCCGTCACGGTCGAACAGCAGCAGCCCCTGCCAGTCCACCTCGTTGCTGGCGAGCCGCATCCCGGCGCCCTCCGCCTGCTTGCCGGTTTTCGGGTCAAGAATTGCAGCATCCACCTGGCCGGAGACCAGCGCGTTGGTGCGTGCGGTGATGTCGTTCAAAACCTTGTACGAGAACTTGGAGTACTTCTGCAGGTCCTTGTTCCAATAGCCCTCGCGGGCAGTGAAAACGGCCACCGAGTCCTTGACGGTTGACGCCTTGTCCATGACGTAGGGACCGCTGCCCACGGGCTCAGTCTTGATGGCCTCGGTTCCGAGTGCCGCGGGGCTGCCCATGAAGCCGGCCGCCTGGCTCAGGTAGTACTCAAGGGCAGGATCCGGCGCGCTGAGGTTGAGCTCCACCGTGTCCGCGTCCACCACCTTGACTTCCGAGACGGATGCAAGTTGGGACATCTGGGGACCGTTCGCCTTCTTGAAATGGTCCATGTTGGCCTTCGCCGCTTCTGCATCAAACTTCGCGCCGTCGCTAAAGGTGACGTCGGTCCGCAGATCCAGGGTAAGAACGGTGTTGGTCTCGTTATACTTCCAGTCCGTTGCCAGCATGGGGCTGAGCTTCCCATCCGGTTCGCGGAGAAGGAGCGAGTCGTAGGCGATCTGGTAGGGCTGCAGACCGTTGCCTACGTGTGCCTGCGCGGGGTCCCAAGAGCGGACATCCTGCAGCGCTCCGAGGGTCAGGGAGGTGACCGTTGGGTTCTCCGGGTTTGAGCCCTGAGTACTTCCTCCACTGGCGTTGCCGCCGCAAGCGGTCAACGCCAGTGCGGCGCTGAGGGTGATTGCGGTCGCTGCCGCCTTGGGACCTAACTTCATCGTTGGCTCCTGATTTATCGCTGATTGGTTGGTGGTGTTTGAACCGGCGATGGCACAGAAAACCTGACGGGATTTCCGTGACAACCGGTTGTCAAACTTGTTGCAATCAACAATGACCCATGGAAGAAAAGTCGGGAACCCACCCAATTTGTCTAGTTACTATTCGCAGCGCAGATACTTGGATCCCCATCGCCGCACCTGGGAAAGAGGCTGTTATCTCCCCCGCTGGCCTGAATCGGCCAAACAGTCTTTTCGGAAGCAGATCAGGGCCCATCCGCGGGCACCACAACATCCTCCGCGACTGGGAATCCCTACAGGTTCATGTTCCGTTGATCTGATCGGACTCCCAGCCGCGCAGCAGCCCGCTAACCCAGAACCGCATCCAGTTCAGCCCGCGTCGGCGGGTTCGCACCGGGCCGGGAAACCGTCACCGCGGCGGCCCGGGCAGCATGCGCCAGGAGTTCAGCTAGCCCCTCGGCCGGCAGTTCGCGCAGGTCCTTCCGGTTCTGGGCGCCGTCCAGGCCGCGGTCCACCAGCCCGGACAGCAGCGCCGCCATGAATGAGTCCCCTGCCCCCACGGTGTCCGCCACCTCAACCCGGGGCGCCGGCACCTTGGCTTCACCGGCATGGCACACTCCCCAGGGCCCGTCGGCACCGCGCGTGACCACCACCATGGCCGGCCCTTCGGTTCCGCCCAGGGACAACCAGCGGCGCGCGGCATCCAGCACGTCCATGTCCGGGTACAGCCAGGCGAGGTCCTCATCGGAGGCCTTGACCACGTCCGCGAGGGTCACGAACTTCTCAGTGTGCCGGCGCGCGTAGTCCACATCGGTGATGATGCTGGGCCGGCAGTTGGGGTCGAAGCTGATGGTGGCGTGCGGGTGGGCGTATTCGACGGCGGCCAGCACGTCCGTCGCGCCGGGCGCCAGCATGGTGGCGATGGAGCCGGTGTGCAGCAGGGTGGTGCCCTGCAGCATGAAGGCGAGCCGGTCGGCGATGCCGGGAAGCTCCCAGGTGAGGTCGAACGTGTAGGTGGCGGCGCCGTCGTCGTCAATCAGGGCGGTGGCCACGCTGGTGGGCAGGTCATCGGGGCCCATTGGAATCATGACGGAGCTGGCGCGCAGGTGCGCGGCCACCGAATCGCCGTAGGCGTCGCGGCCGTACCGGCCGATGAACTGCACCGGGTGGTCGAGGCGGGCCAGGCCCACCGCCACGTTCAGCGGGCTGCCGCCCACGTGGGCTTCAATTCCCGAGGCGCGCTGGACAACGTCAACAAGGCCTTCGCCAATAACAGTGAGCATGGTCATACTCTGCCAGAAGGAGGGCAGCTGACGCTGTCCGTGACGACAGCCGCGGTGCCAGGGGCCAGCCAGCGGGTCAGTGCAGGGCGCCGTCGGGTTGCGTGGTCCGCCAGGCATGGAAGGGCACGGCCAGGCCCGCCCTGGTCGGGGCGCAGATAAAGGGGCCAGCGTGGGCTTCCTCCGCAGGATCGAGCGGAACCACCCGGACCAGCTGCAGGGCCCCGTCCCCTGCCTGAGCCCGGATGGTCAGTGCGTCGCCGCTGCGGCTGATCCGGACGAGGACCCGGCTTCCCTTCCAGGCCGGAACCGGAGCCAGGGACCAGTCGGACATCCCGTCGGTGACCACCGCCCCCACCTGGCAGGCGCCGTCGGCGAATTCGACGCCGGCCTTGACCCACCGCTCGGCGGAAACGCGCACGAAGATCCCGGCCTGGTCGAACTGCTCCGAGAAGCCTGCGGTGAATTCCACCTCCACCGCGGAATCTGGCGGGAACGGAGCCAGAAGCGCGTGCTCGCTCTCATGGATAAAGCCATACGACGTAATCCGCCAGGCGTCGCTGCCCTCTTTGGCAGTGACCAGCAGGTCCGTGCCCTGCTCGACGGCGGAAACGGGCGGGTTGGTCCAGGTACCGTGCTGCCAGGGAATGTCCATGGCCGCCACTGTACTGCAGGCCGGCGCGCCGCTTTGTGCCTCCGCTGCGCTCAGCGCATCAGCTCCCGGACGAGTTCCCGGCATGTTGCGTAGGCCGGGGCATGGGGATCGATCAAAGCGAAGTGGTCCCCGGGCACCGTCACGAGCTGCGCCGGCCCGGGCCCGGGCCAGCTCGCCTCCACATAGGAGGTGGACATCGCCAGCGGCACATCCTCGTCCTCCGTGGCATGGACGGCGTAGACGGGAATGTCCAGGGGCAGCGCGGCCATGGGGTCCGCGTAACGGTACCGGCCGGGGAATTCCGACGACGGCCCGCCCAGGAAGTTGGCCACGGCACCATCGCTGAGGTTCAGCTTTTCCGCTTCGGCCAGATCCAGGACGCCGGACTGGCTCACCACCCCGGTGAGGCGGACGCCGTCGTCCTTCACTGCAGCCTCGCGGTGCTCGGCTTCCAACTCCAGCCGGGGCAGCCGGCCGCGGCCCGCCGCCCACACCGCGAGGTGCCCGCCGGCGGAGTGGCCCAGCGCCACCACCTTGGCCAGGTCCAGGGCATGGGGCCCGGCAAGCTCCTGCAGTTTGTTGATGCCCGCCAGGATGTCCCGGAACGTATGCGGCCAGCCGCCGCCATTCCCTGCCCGGCGGTACTCCAGGTTCCAGGCCGCCATCCCGTGCGCGGCGAGGTCCTCAGCCAGCGGCTCCCCCAGCCCTGCACCGTACTTTGACCGCCAGTAGCCGCCGTGGATCACCACCACCACGCCCCGGTGGGTACCGCCGCGGGGCAGGTCAGGGAGGAACAGCTCGCCCCACTGGCTGGGGTCCTCACCGTAGTAATGCCTATGCCGCTGCACCATGTGCCGAGCGTACCGCCAGCCAATGACAAAGCCCGTTGCCGTGCCATCCGCGCACTGCCATTCTGGGTGAATCCGCACTCCAGAACCCAATGAAGGGACAGGAAAATGCCTCTGTATTTGTCAAGGTTCAGCTACACACCGGAGACCTGGGGCCGGCTGATCAACAACCCCGAAGACCGGCGGAAAGCCGCGCAGGCGTACATCGAATCGGTAGGCGGAAAGCTGCACGGATTCTGGTATGCCTTCGGCAGCCATGACGGCTACAACCTGTGGGAAGCGCCGGACAACGTCTCCATGGGAGCGGTGGCACTGGCCATCAGCGGAGGCGGTGCGCTGAGCACGTTCGAAACCACGGTGCTGATGAGTGTGGAGGAGACCATGGAAGCCCTGCAGAAAGCCGGTGAGATTAGGTACCGACCTCCCGGCTCCTGAATTCCCGGGCGCTGCCGGACCCATGTGCCCTTCTGCGGCTAGGCTCGGAAATTACATTGCCGCCAAAGGGGACCACAATGACCAGCACCACCGAGCCGGGGACCACACCGGCAGCAACCGGCCGAAAGCTTGCAGTACCGGCGGATCTTTACCACCTGCCGGACCTGGTGACCTGCGGACCGGGCCGGGCAACGCAGGCCTCCCATTCCCCGGTGGACGGCAGCCTGGTGGGCGCAGTCCCCGTCTGCACGCCGGATGACGTGGCGGCCGCCGTCGAAAGTGCCCGGGCAGCCCAGCGGGAGTGGGCCGCCGTTCCCCTCCGCGAGCGCCGCGCCGTCGTCGGGCGCTTCCACGCACTGCTCCTCCACAGAGAGGCGGAGATCCTGGACCTGGTCCAGGCGGAGAGCGGCAAGTCGCGGCTCAACGCGTTCGAGGAACTCGCCGACGCCGCCCTGACCGCGTCCTACTACCAGCGCACAGCAGAACGATTCCTCCGTCCCGCCCGCCGCACGGGAGCGGCGCCGGGCCTGACACGGACGGTGGAGTACCGGATCCCCAAAGGCGTGGTGGGCATCATCAGCCCGTGGAACTATCCCCTGACCCTCGCCGTCTCGGATGCGATCCCCGCCCTGCTGGCCGGTAACGCCTGTGTCCTCAAGCCCGACTCCCAGACCCCGTTCACGGCACTGCTCGCCTTGGAGCTGCTGCGGGAGGCCGGGCTTCCGCAGGACCTGTTCCAGATCGTGACCGGCGACGGGCCGGTGCTGGGCCCCGCCCTGATCGGCGGTGCCGACTTCCTCATGTTCACGGGATCCTCGGAGACAGGGAAGGTGGTGGCACAGCAGTGCGCGGCGCGGCTGATCGGCTTCTCGGGTGAGCTCGGCGGGAAGAATGCGACGCTCGTCCTGGCAGACGCGGACCTGGACAAGGCGGCCAGGGGTGCCGCGCAGGGCTGCTTCTCCAACTCCGGCCAGCTGTGCATCAGCATGGAACGCATCTACGTCCACCGCGCGGTCTTCGACGACTTCCTGGCAACCTTCACTGAACAGGTGGAGGGAATCCGGTTGGGTGCCGGCCCGGGCTGGGACATCGACATGGGCTCGCTGACGGGCCAACGGCAGCTGGACCGGGTCAGCGCGCATGTGGAGGACGCGCGGGCGCAGGGAGCCCGCGTCATCACGGGCGGGCGCCCCCGGCCGGACCTTGGCCCGTTCTTCTATGAACCCACCATCCTCACCGGCGTCACCGGGGAGATGGTGGTTGCACGGGAGGAGACGTTCGGGCCCGTGGTGGCCGTCTACCAGGTGGAGGACAACGACGAAGCGGTGGCCCTCGCCAACGACTCCCATTACGGACTCAACGCCAGCGTGTGGTCCGCACGGCACGGCCGGGAGGTGGGGCGGCGCCTGCTCGCCGGCACGGTCAACGTCAACGACGGCTACTCCGCGGCGTGGGCGTCCCACGATGCCCCGATGGGCGGGATGAAGGACTCCGGCGTGGGGCGGCGCCACGGCAGGGAGGGCATCCTGAAGTACACGGAAGCCCAGACAATCGCGAGCCAGCGGCTGGTTCCCGTGGGCCCGCCGCCCGGCATGGCGAACGAGCGGTACACCAGGCTGGTCAAGGGCGCGCTCACGCTGATGGGGCGGCTGCGCTGATGGGCGCCGGAACAGCGCTTGCCGGCAGCACCGTGCTCATCACCGGGGGCGGCAGCGGGCTGGGCCGCCGCATGGCCCTGGACGCTTCCCGGCGGGGCGCCCGGGTGGTCATCTGGGATGTTTCGGCCGACGGCGGCAGGCGAGTCCGCGATGAAATCCGCAGCGCCGGTGGTGTGGCGGACGCGCAGACCGTGAACGTGGCGGACAGGGAGGCCGTGCAGGCGGCGGCCGCTGTTGCGGGTCCGGTGGACGTGCTGATCAACAACGCCGGCGTGGTCACGGGCAAGCTGCTCCTGGACGCCGCCGACGAGGACATTGCGCGGACCTTCAACGTCAACGTCCTCGCACTGTATTGGGTGACGCGCGCGTTCCTCCCCGGCATGGCCGCCCGCGGCCGGGGCACCGTGGTGACAGTTGCCAGCGCGGCCGGGCTGGTGGGCGTCGCCAGGCAGACCGACTACTCTGCCAGCAAGTTCGCAGCGTTCGGCTTCAACGAGTCACTGCGCGCCGAGCTGCGGGCGGGCAGGACCGGCGTCAACACCCTGGTGGTCTGCCCGTATTACATCGATACGGGCATGTTCGACGGCGTGCGGACCCGGTTCCCGCGCCTGCTTCCCATCCTCAAAGAGGAGGCCGTGGCGGCCAAGGTGCTGGACGCCGTCGAACGCGGGCGGCAGAAGCTGGTCCTCCCGCCGCTCGTTAACCTGGTCCCGGCAGCCCGGCTGCTTCCGGTCGCCGCCTTCGACCGGCTCATGGACACCCTGGGCATCAACCGGACCATGGACCGTTTCACCGGGCGCCCCGCCGAAGTTCCGGGGGCACCCGGCATCAAGCACGACGGCGGGAGCTACTCAGCGGGTTAGGCGCCCCGGCTTCATCGAGTGCTCCGTACCTGCCCTTTTGAGGTGTGAAAACGGCAGGTACGGAGCACTCAATCCGCTTTAACAGCCAGCACCCGCTGCACGTCAGACGCCTCCGGGTACGCAGCCTGCGTCCCCTTCCGGGTGGTGGCCAGGGCGGCAGCCACCGACGCGAATGCTGCAGCGTCGGCGAGCGCGTCCCCGGCTGCCAGCCGGACGGCAACGGCGCCGGTGAAGGCATCGCCCGCGCCGGTGGTGTCCACGGCCTGGACCGTGGTGGGCGCAATCCGGACCACCCGGGAACCCTCGGGAGCAGCAGAGTCCAGCACCACCGAGCCCTGCGAACCGAGAGTCACCAGCACCTGGCGGATCCCCCGCTGCGCAAACCGCAGGCGCACCCTGTCCCACTCGGAATCAGCAGCGTCGGGGCCCGGGGCGGCGGCACCGTCGCCCAGGAACAGCGCGGCCTCATGCGCGTTGACCAGCAGGACATCGGTGAGGACGGTCAGCTCCTCCGGCACCTCGCCGTACGGCGAGAGATTGAGCAGGACTGTTGCGCCGGCGTCGTGCCCTGCCTGTGCCGCGGCGAGCACCGTGTCCAGGCTGACCTCCAGGCAAAGACAGACGACGGCGGCCGCCTCCAGGACGTCCGAGGCCTCCGCCACGCCCGCCGGAGAGAGGGTGCCGTTGGCGCCGGCCGAGATGATGATGTTGTTCTCGCCGCCGGCATCGACCGCGATGACCGCCACGCCCGTGGGCTCGGACGATGTGCGGACGTGCCCCACATCCACCCCGGCGCGGGCGGCGGAGGAGAGCAGCATGGCGCCGTTGGGGTCCTCCCCCACCGCGCCCACCAGGCTGACGGTCCCGCCCAGCCGGCTGGCGGCAACGGCCTGGTTGGCGCTCTTCCCGCCAGGGTTCACGGCGAATCCGTTGCCGTGCACCGTCTCGCCAGGGAGCGGAAGGCGTTCGCAGTAGATGGTGAGATCGGCGTTCAGGGAGCCGACGACGACGATCCTGCCTGCCTGGTCGACGGCGGCGGCGCTCACTCGGCAACCTCCGCTTCAACCGGCTTGGGGATCAGGAGCGAGGCGGCGAACGCGGCGATGGTGAGTGCGAGGCCGACCACCACGACGGTCAGGTAGGACGCCTTGGCATCGCCGAGGGCCGTCGTCGCCACCAGGACAGCGGGCAGCACCAGGAAGCTGAGGCCGGCGCCCAGGTTGAAGGCGCCCGCGTTCATGCCCGGCAGGAAGCCCGGGTTGCCGGCGGGTGAAAGGACAACACCGAGTCCGTTGAGCATGATGTTGACCGTACCGGCGTACATGATGCCCAGCAACACCGTGCCGGCGATCATCAGGGGCAGGCTGTCCAGGCCGAAGAACGCGATGATGGCCAGCGCCGCGATGCTGCCCAGGAGGCCGATGCGGAGCACCTTGGTGTACCCGAGCACGGGGGCGAGCCTGCCGCTGAGGGGTCCCACCGCCCAGCCGAGCAGTGCATAGGGCGTGAGGATGATGAGCGACATCTCGGTGGGCCCGATGCCGAAACCGGGGTCGGCAGCCTGGACGTACGCGGGGACAATGCCGTTGATGACGGCGAAAATGCCGGTCATGGTCAGCGTGGTGGTGAGCAGCGGCGCCCAGGTGGAGCGCTGGCGCAGGTGCACGGTTTCCACCATCGGCTGGCTGGCCCGCTTTTCGGTCCGCCAGAACAGGGAGAACGCGGCGGCGGACACCAGCACCAGCGTGAGGCTCAGCATCAGGGTGCCGGAGGAGAAGGCGCCCACCAGCTTGGCGCCTTCGTTCAGGGCGGTGAGCAGCGCGCCCACGGCGACCACGATGAAGAACACACCCAGCCAGTCCATCCGGGTGCCGGCCCCCGGCTTGCTTTCACCGGCCAGGACAGCGATGAGCGCGGTGGCAACCAGTGCCAGGACCACCATGAGCCAGAAGATGCTGCGGAAGCCGAAGTGCTCGGCAAAGTAGCCGCCCACAAAGGAGTCCACGCCTGCCACGCCGCCGTTGACGGCCGTGATCAGGCCCATGAGGGTGCCGTATTTCCGCGGGTTGCTGACAGCGGAGCGCAGCATGATCAGGCAGAGCGGGACGGTGGGGCCGCTGACGCCCTGGATGATGCGGCCCACGAAGAGCCAGGTGACGTCCGGGGCAAGGGCTGCGATGACGGACCCCACGGCCATCAGGAGCATCATGCCCATGAGGATCTTCTTGCGGCCCACGATGTCGCTCAGGCGGGGCAGGAACAGGGAGAACAGGGCGGCCGCGGTGAAGAACCAGGTCTGGGAGAGGCCGATGACGGCCTGGTCCGTGTTCAGCTCCTCGCCCATGGTCACCAGGGCGGGGCTGAGCATGGAGGCGTTGAGCTGGAAGGCCACGCAGGCTGCCAGCAGGGCGACCATCAGGGCGGTGACGTTGCCCTTGGCGGTCCGGGTTTCGAGGACGGTGGCGGTCATTTACTTGACCCCTCCCACGGTGAGGCCGGCACGTTCCCGGCGGTCGACGTCGGCCGTGTCCGTTGTGGTGCGCGCGGCACCGGTGAGCGGATCACCGATGGTGACCAGGGCCTCGGTGACCAGGTTCCAGAACTTTTCATGGTCCAGGTCCACGGCGACGCTGGTGTGGCAGTCCGCCGGCGCGGGCGCCCGGAAGTCCGCCACCGTCATGCCGAGCGTCAGCTTGCCCTGCAGCTCAATGTCCACCGGAACCTTGCGGGTGGTGACGATGCTGGGGTCGATCACGTAGGCAACGGCGCAGGGGTCGTGGACCGGCGGGTGGTCGAAGCCCTGGGCGTCCTTGTAGGTGTGGGCGAAGAAGTCCATCAGCTCGGTGACGAATTTCGCGGGCCGGGTGCCGATCGCTGCGATCTTCTCCACGACGTCCGGGGTGGCGAGCGCCTGGTGCGTCAGGTCCAGGCCCACCATCACCACGGGCCACTTCTCGTTGAAGACGATGTGCGCGGCCTCGGGGTCGATGATGATATTGAACTCGGCCACAGCACTCCAGTTGCCCACGTGGTAGCCGCCGCCCATAAGGACAACTTCCTTCACGCGCTCCACGATGCGCGGTTCCTTGCGGGCGGCGAGGGCGATGTTGGTCAGGCCGGCGGTGGGCACCAGGGTGACGGTGCCGGGCTCGTGCGCCATGACGGTATCGATGATAAGGTCCACCGCGTGGCGGGGGTCCAGGTCAATGTCCGACGACGGAAGTTCCGGGCCGTCCATGCCGCTGTCCCCATGGATGTCCGGGGCGGTTTCGATGCTGCGCACTAGGGGGCGTCCGCAGCCGGCGGCGAAGGGGACACCGGTGATGCCGGCGATGGTGCCGACGGCCAGGGCGTTGCGGGTGACCTTTTCCAGGGTCTGGTTTCCCACGACCGTTGTGACGGCCAGCAGGTCGATGTCCGGGTTGCCGTGGGCGAGCAGCAGCGCCACAGCGTCGTCATGCCCGGGGTCGCAGTCAAGAATGATCTTCTTGCGGGCGGGGGATTGCCGTTCAGGGGAAGGGGCAGTGGGTTCCACGATGATCTCCACGTCGTTGGGGCCCGCAGGGGTGCGGGGAGCTGAAGCGTTCAGGAGAGATCATGGCAGTGCTGTGTGGTGCACGTCAAACGCTTGACGTTAACGCAGGTCAAGCGCTTGATGCCAGTGCCTGCCTAGAGGGGTACCGGATGGTGTGGCGTGTCTACGGGGCCGGCTAGTGGCGCTTCTCCTTGCCGGGGTGCCCGGCTTCCGGGTGGGCCTGGGCCTCGTGCTGTTCGTACCTTTGGCGGGCCTCCTGGAGGTGCTGTTCAAGCTTCTCCTCCGCCTCGCGCCGGCGCTGCCCAATGGTCCGGATCTCCTGGGTGGTCGGCGTAACGTGGGCGTGCTGGCGGGGGCCAAGGTCCCGCGCTGTTGCATGGCTGGTATCGCTCATACGGGCATCGTCCCACCAGAGCCCCCGGTCCGGAAGGCCTGCATGACCCCCATTTTTCGGGGCGGTGGGGATCGCCCATTTTCCTTTCCGGCGGCCGCTCCCGGGCGCGGAATTGCCGTGCCATGTGTGGCCATGGAGGACAGTCCGCCAGCCCGGCGCCTACTACGATCGAGGTATGGAATCCGCGGAACAGCTGCAGCAGCCCGCGCGTTCGCGGCGGATTACGGCGGCGATGGTGGCCGCCCGGGCAGGGGTTTCCACGGCCACGGTCTCGCTAGTGGCCAACGGCAAGACCGCCGGCCGGGTCTCGGAGGACAACATTTCCAGGGTCCGGGAGGCAATTGCCGAGCTTGGCTACGTGGTGGACGGCATCGGCAGTTCGCTGGCCAAGGGCGTGAGCTCGATCGTGATCCTGGTGGCGCCGGATATCTCCAACCCGTTCTTCGCCAAGGTGATCGCCGGGGTGCGGGAATCGCTGGGCCCGCAGTACCAACTGCTGCTGTCCGTCACGGAGGCCGGCGAGTCCCCCCGGGCCGACGACGTCCGGCGGCTGATGTCCCTGCGCCCGGCAGGTCTCCTGGTGGACGCACCCAGCGCAGGCTTCCTCGAGGACCTCGCGTCGCCGTCGCCCGTTGTGCTGCTGGACGCGCCCGGGCTGGAGGCCTACGCGCCGTCGGTGAACCTGGACGTGGCAAGCGGTGCGCGGGAACTCGCGGCGCACCTGGCGGACGCCGGGCACCGCGAGGTGGCGTACGTGGACAGCGTCACGGGCACGGAAACCTTCGCGCTCCGGCGGAAAGCCTTCCTGGAGGAGGCGGCCGCCCGCGGCATCACCGTGGGCGCGGAACGCATTATCAGCACCACCATCGACGTCGGCACGGCGGCTTCAGCCTTCGCCGCCGCCTGGCCGGGATGGCAGCGGGAGGGGGTGACCGCCGTCGTCTGCGGCACCGACACGCACGCCTACGGGGTGCTGCAGGAGGCCCGCGTGGCCGGTGTGCGGATTCCGGAGGAGCTGGCGGTGGCCGGCTTCGACGACCTTCCGTATTCGGCCACCAGCAATCCGGGCCTCACCAGCGTCCACCTGCCGGCCACTCCCCTGGGCCTGAAAGCCGGGGAACAGCTGCGCCGCCTCATGGAAGGCCAGGTGCTCGAACAGGCCGGGGTGACACTGGAGAGTTCACTGGTGGTGCGCGGATCCACGGCCGCAGCGGAACGCTGAGGGTGCCCGCCGCCGTCGTTCTGTCAGTGCCCGGCCGTAAGCTGGAACCATGCCGAGTCATTGGGACAGCCTGGACGCGAGCCTGCGCGAATCCGTGGAACAGAACGTGGAGATCTACGAGCGCGTCCGCCCTGCCCTGAAACTGGTCACCCGGGACGTCCTGCTGACCCTGCGGGACATGCTGAAGGACTCCGAGGTCACGCCGCTGTTTGTCACCGGGCGCACCAAAACGGTGGAATCGTTCAAAGAGAAGATTTCACGGATCGAGGAACCCCTGGAACCGGGCGGACCCCCAGTGCTGAAGTTCCCGGACCCGTTCCGGACCCTCAATGACATGGTGGGGATCCGGGTGATCACCAAGCTCCCGGCCGAGAACGCGGTGGTGGCCAACATCATCAAGCACCAGCGCCAGCTCTTCGACTGCCGCGGGGACCGGGAAAAGGACATCGGCTCCATCGAATCCGGCACCTACGGGTATTCCAGCCGGCACCTGATCCTGCGCACCATCCAGAATGAGGCCGTCAAGGAATACCAGCAGGTTTTCAACCCGGACGCCGTGCCCAACGGCAGCTACTTCTTTGAGTGCCAGATCCGCACCATTTTTGCCCACGCGTGGAGCGAGATCGAGCATGACATCCGGTTCAAGGCCGAAGACCCCCGCGCCTGGACCCCGCACTTCGACCGGCAGTTCACCGCCACGGCCGCCATGCTGGAGACGGTGGAGACAGCTTTCGCAGACCTCCACGAGCGCTACGAGGAAGTCCGCAGTTTCTGGGACGCCGACGGCGAAGGAGCCGCGCCGCTGACGCCCAACCGCATCCGGGACGTCTGGCGGACGCTGCTCCCCCACGTGGACCGCAAGGTGGACGACGACTGGGGCTGGGCCGCCGAACTCCTGGCCGCTCACGGCCTCAACCAGACCATGCAGCTGGCCGGGCTGCTCAGTGCCAACCGCATCACCGAGGTCCGGAAGGCCCTGGACCACCGCTACTCCCCCGGCCCCGACCGGCTGCTCGATGACCTGCTGCTGTGGCAGTACGGCACCAAGCACATCGACCTCACCGCGGAAGCATCGGACACCGTCCCGCACCCGCGGCGCGACAGCCTGATGCGGCGGCTGCGGCAGATCGAGCGGTACCGGCTCACCAAGAAGTAGGGGCTCCCCGTGAGTTCCGCCACCTTATTTTGATGCACTCAAAATAAGCCGTAATGTTGGTGGCAGGCCACCGAAGCCCTGTCCGGGCTGTATGCGGGTGAACAGTTCCCCGAGCGCCAACGCGCCGGCCCCCCGCACTGCATCGAACCCCACCCCCATTGCCCCCTGCGGACCACCTGCAGGGCTGTCGCACGTGGGAACGGCAGGGACCCGGACTGGCAGCCACCCCGCCACACGCATCAGGAGAACATCATGACCCAGATCCTCGAACGCCCCGTCATCATCGAAGCAGCCCCGTCCGCCGTCATCGGGACACCCCGGGGCGGCAGCTATGTCACCCTGGCCGGCCACCTGGCCGGCTTCCGCCGCACCGAGGCAGGCTACATATCGATTCCCGGCAGCGGCACCCGCACCGGGAGCAAAGCCCAGGGCAGTTACGTAACCCTGCACACGGCACCCCTGGGAGCGACCGAAATCAGCTACACGCGCCGGGGCTAACCTCAGCTGGCGCATCGCCGGTCTTGCCTGGAGCCTGGGCTGACCCAGCCGCCTTCCCCAGCTCAGGCCGCGGGCGGTGCGGTGGAGTCACGGACAATCAGGTGGGTGGCGAGCTCCACGCGGTGCGAATCCAGGACCTCCCCCCGCGCCTGGCGCAGCACAGACCGAAGCGCTGCGCGCCCCATCTCCTCCAGCGGCTGGGCTACGGAGCTCAACGAGGGCACCGACTCCTCGCCCTGGTTCGTGCCGTCAAAGCCGATCAGGCTCAGGTCCTCGGGAACCCGGATACCGTGCCGGGCGGCCTCACCAAGAATGCCCAGGGCGATGGTGTCGCTGCCGGCGAAGATCGCCGTCGGAAGCTTGTCCAGCTCAAGCAGCGCCTGCAGGCCCTTGACGCCGCTTTCCCGGCGGAACCTGCCGCCGGAATAGATGTACTGCGGGTCCACCTGCACGCCGTGCGCCATGAGCGCGGCCATGTAGCCGTGCAGCCGCGCCTGGTTGCATTCGGCCTTCTCGATGCCGCCGATGTACGCGATGCGGCGGTGCCCCAGCTCCAGCAGATGTTCCGTGGCCGCCTTGCCGCCGGCCCAGTTGGTGGCCCCTATGCTGACCACGTCAGCGGAGGGCGGGTTCAGCGGGTCAATCACGACGACGGGAATCTGGCGGCGCCGGAAAGGGTGCAGTTGCGTCTCGCTGAAGGCTGAGGTCACCACGATCATTCCGGCCCTGCCCTCGTCCACCATGCGCTGGGCGCGGCCCTCGGGGCTGCGCCGGCCCTGGCTCGCCGGACCGGTAACGCTGACCATGATTTCGACGTCGGCATCGGCGGCGGACTGCAGCACGCCGTTGAGGACCTGGATGGTGTAGGCGGAATCAAGAACATCGATGACCACTTCAACTACCGTGCCGGTCTCCCCGGCGGAACGGCGCTGCAGCGGGGACTGGTATCCCGCCTGCTGCAGCACGGCCAGGACGCGTTCCCGGGTGTCCGGCGATACATCCTCGCGGCCATTCACCACCTTAGAGACGGTGGGCACTGAGACGCCGGCCTGCTGGGCAACGGAGGCAAGCGTCGGCTTGGCCCGTTCCGGGATCTTCGTTGCCATTCTGTTGAGACCTTTCGAAAAGTTTCGTTGACTCATTGTTCAGTTTTGCGCTGTCACGGTCAAGGGGCGAGCCAAGACCTTCGAAACAAACCTCCATAATTAGGCCTTGACCTTTGCTCCTCCGGGCCTTTAGTTTAGACCGTGACCGAAATCACCTAATCGAAACATTTCGAAATTGTTGGTGGAGCTCACGCCCAAACATTTGCAACGAAGCAATTTCAGATGGAGAAGCAATGAAGCAATCCCAGACCTCCCGCCGCTCATTCCTCGCCCTTGCCGCCCTCACCCCCTTCGCCGCCATGACGGCCACTGCCTGCGGGACGTCGGGACCGGGCACCTCCAGCAGCGGCGGGGGCGCCAGCATGTGGTACCTCTCCGGCGAACCCAACCAGACCACCATGCAGAAGGCCGTGGACGCGTTCACCTCCGCGAACCCGGACGACAAGCTCGCCGTCACGTACTTCCAGAACGACGCTTACAAAACCAAGATCAAGACTGCCATCGGCGCCGGCCAGGCACCCACCATCATCTACGGCTGGGGCGGCGGCACCCTGAAGACTTACGCCGAGGCCAACCAGGTGGACGATCTCACCGGCTGGTTTGACGAGAACCCGGACCTGAAGGACAAGTTCTTCCCGGCGTCGTTCGGTGCAGCCACGGTCAACGGAAAGATCTACGCACTGCCCAACCAGTACGTCGCCCCGATCGTCCTGTTCTACAACAAGGAACTGTTCGAGAAGGCCGGCGCCCAGCCTCCCAAGACGTGGGATGACGTGATGTCCCTGGTCAAGACCTTCAACGACATGGGCGTGGCACCCTTCTCCCTCGGCGGGCAGTCCAGGTGGACCTCCATGATGTGGCTGGAATACCTGCTGGACCGCATCGGCGGCGCCGAGGTCTTCACTGCCATCTTCGAGGGCAAGCCGGACTCCTGGATGGATCCCGCCGTCATCGAAACCGGAACCAAGATCCAGGAGCTCGTCTCCGCGGACGGATTCATCAAGGGCTTCTCCTCCATCGCGGCGGACTCCAATGCGGACCAGGCCCTGCTGTTCACAGGCAAGGCGGCCATGATGCTGCACGGCTCCTGGACCTACGGTGCCATGAAAAAGGGCGGCCAGAACTTCGTCCAGGATGGGAAGCTGGGGTTCGTCCAGTTCCCAACGGTTGCCGGCGGCAAGGGCGATCCGAAGAACGGCGTGGGAAACCCCGCCCAGTACATGTCGATCTCCTCCAAGGCCACCGACACGGAAAAAGAGACGGCGAAGAAGTTCTTCAAGGACGGCATCCTGACCGAGACGGTCATCGATACCTACATCAACTCCGGCTCCGTCCCTATCGTCAACGGCATCGAGGACAAGCTCAACACCTCCGAGGACAAGGACTTCCTGAACTTCGTCTACGACCTGGCCAAGAACGCCCCCAACTTCCAGCAGTCATGGGACCAGGCCCTGAGCCCCACCGCGGCTGAAGCCCTGCTGAACAACATCGACCAGCTGTTCCTGAAGTCGATCACCCCGCAGCAGTTCGCCGAGAACATGAATGCAACCCTCGGAAAATGAGTAACGCCGTCGCCACCACCCGCAAACCTGCTGTCCGGGCCGCCCGCTCCAAGGGGGACCCCGGCCACAGCGGCCAACGAAACGCCACCCTCGCCTGGCTGACAGTGCCTGCCCTGTTCTTCTTCTTGACGTTCGCCGTGGTGCCGCTGGCCGGTGTCCTCATCCTGAGCTTCGCCAGCTGGGACGGCATCGGCGCCATCGGGTCGGCAGGGCTGGGCAACTGGTTCTCCGTGCTCGCGGACCCGGGGCTGTACAACGCCCTGGGACTGACGTTCCTGATCATGATCGCCTCCTGGCTGGTTCAGACGCCCATCAGCCTCCTTTTGGGTGTCTTCACCGCGGGAAGCCAGCGCTACCGGGCTGCCCTGGCCGTGCTGTACTTCCTGCCGCTGCTGCTTTCATCGGCAGCGGTCGCCATCGCCTTCAAGGCCCTGCTGGACCCGAACTTCGGCCTGGCCACCGGGCTGGGGCTGCCCTTCCTGGCGCAGGACTGGCTGGGTGTCCCCCATCTGGCGCTGGGGCTGGTCATCTTTGTGATCGCCTGGCAGTTCGTGCCGTTCCACACGCTTATCTACCAGGGCGGTGTGCGGCAGATTCCCAGGTCGCTCTACGAGGCAGCGGAAATCGACGGGGCGGGAACCATCAAGCAGTTCTTCCACATCACCCTCCCCCAGCTGAAGTACACCATCATCACCTCCTCCACCCTGATGGTGGTGGGGTCCCTGACGTACTTCGACCTGATCTTCGTCCTCACCGGCGGCGGCCCGGGCAACTCCACCCGGATCCTGGCCCTGGATATGTACCTGCGGGGCTTCCGGGCCAACCTCATGGGCCCTGCCAGCGTCATCGCCGTCATCCTCGTACTCATCGGCCTTGCACTCGCCCTGTTCCTCCAGCGCCTTGGAGGCAAGGACAAGCAGGGCAGCCAATTGGAAGGTATGTAGGGTGAGCACAGTCCTGAAAAGCAGCACTGAGGAAGTTCCCGCCGGCCCCCGGGCCAACGCCGCCGCGCCAAAGCGGGGGCTGGGATCCCGGATGCGGAAGCTGAACGTCCCGGCAGGCCTTGCCGGCTGGATCTGGCTGGCCATCATCATCATTCCGGTGTACTACGTGGTCATCACCAGCCTGAAGACCCAGGAAGGGTACTTCGGCCAAAATCCGCTGGCACTTCCCACGTCCCCGACGCTGGAAAACTACCAGATGGTCCTCGAGGCGGATTTCGCGCAGTACTTCATGAACAGCACCATCGTCACGCTGGGTGCCGTCATCCCCACGGTGCTGATCTCCTTCATGGCCGCCTTCGCGATTGTCCGGGGCAAGGGCAGGTTCCTCAAGCTGGTCAACGGCATGTTCCTGATGGGACTGGCCATTCCGCTGCAGGCCACGATCATCCCGATCTACCTGATGATTATCCGACTCAACCTGTACGACAGCCTGCTGGCGCTCATGCTTCCCTCCATTGCCTTTGCCATCCCGCTGACCGTGCTGATCCTGTCCAACTTCATCCGCGACGTTCCCAACGAGCTGTTCGAGTCGATGCGGCTGGACGGCTGCAGCGAATGGCAGACCATGTGGCGGCTCGCCCTCCCGCTGACCCGCCCCGCAATCGTGACGGTCGCCATCTACAACGGCCTGCACGTCTGGAACGGCTTCCTGCTCCCGCTGGTCCTGACCCAGAGCCCGGGTCTGCGCGTCCTTCCCCTGGCGTTGTGGACGTTCCAGGGCGAATACAGCGTCAACATCCCGGCCGTGCTTGCCTCGGTGGTGCTCAGCACCCTGCCCATCCTGGTGCTCTACGTGATCGGCCGGCGCCAGCTGCTCGCAGGCCTCACCGCCGGTTTCAGCAAGTAACAACCAGATTTTCACGAAAGGACGGACACATGACCCCCGCACAGCCCCTCCGCGTCGGCATGGTGGGTTACGCCTTCATGGGCGCGGCACACTCCCACGCCTGGCGCACCGCACCACGGTTTTTCGCCCTGCCGCTGCAGCCCCGGCTCACCGCCGTCGCCGGCCGGAATGCCGATGCCGCGGCGGCAGCAGCGGACAAGCTGGGCTGGGACTCGGTGGAAACGGACTGGCGCCGCCTGATCGAGCGCGACGACATCGACCTGATCGACATCTGCACGCCCGGCGATACCCACGCCGAGATCGCCATCGCAGCCCTCGAGGCCGGCAAGCACGTGCTGTGCGAGAAGCCGCTGGCGAACTCCGTGGAGGAGGCCGAGCGGATGACCCTCGCTGCCGAGACCGCCGCCAAGCAGGGGGTCATGTCCATGTGCGGCTTCAGCTACCGCCGCACCCCGGCACTGGCGCTGGCCAAACGGTTCGTGGAGCAAGGCAGGCTGGGCGAGATCCGCCACATCCGGGCGCAGTACCTGCAGGACTGGCTCTCCGACGCCAACGCCCCCATGACCTGGCGGCTGGACAAGGGCAAGTCCGGGTCCGGGTCCCTGGGCGACATCGGTGCGCACAGCATCGACGCCGCCCAGTGGGTGGCCGGCCAGAGCATCACCGGGGTCTCGGCGCTGCTTGAAACGTTTGTCCCGGAACGCCCGTTGGCCGGGGACCTAGTGGGCCTGGGCGGCCACGGCGACCTCAGCGGCGACGCGCCCCGCGGGCAAGTCACCGTGGATGACGCCGCCATCTTCAGCGCAAAGTTCGACGGCGGCGCCTCCTCGGGTGCGATCGGCGTCTTTGAAGCCACGCGGTACGCGCTGGGCCGGAAGAACGCCATGCGCCTGGAGCTGAACGGCACCAAAGGCTCCCTCGCCTTCGATTTCGAGGACATGAACGTCCTGTCCTTCTACGACGCGGCGGAGTCCCCGGACGCCGGCTTCCGGAAAATCTTTGTCACCGAACCCGAGCACCCGTACGTCGGCAACTGGTGGCCCACCGGCCACGGGCTGGGCTACGAGCACGGATTCACCCACCAGGTGGTGGACCTGGTCACTGCAATCGGTGAGGGCCGCCAGCCGGAACCGTCCTTTGCGGACGCCCTGCAGGTCCAGCGGGTTTTGGCCGCCGTGGAGGCCAGCGCCGCCAATTCCAGCCAGTGGCAGAAGGTCTAGGAACGTGAACACGGGAACAGGAGAAGAAGCAGCCATGACACGACCAATCACGCTTTTTACCGGCCAGTGGGCCGACCTGCCGTTCGAGGAGGTGGCCCGGCTCGCAGGCGAGTGGGGCTTCGACGGGCTGGAGATCGCCTGCTGGGGCGACCACCTGGACCCCCGCCGGGCGGCTGAGGACGACAACTACCTCCAGGGCCGGCTGGACATCCTGGAGAAGAACCACCTGAAGGTCTTCGCCATCGCCAACCACCTCACCGGCCAGGCCGTGTGCGATGACCCCATCGATGAACGCCACCAGGGCATCCTGTCAGCGGAAATCTGGGGCGACGGCGACCCCGAAGGTGTGCGCCGCCGGGCCGCGGAGTCCATGAAGGACACAGCCCGGGCAGCCGCCCGCTTGGGCGTTAAGACCGTCACAGGGTTCACCGGATCGTCCATCTGGAAGGCCGTGGCGATGTTCCCGCCCGCCTCGGAGGCAATGATCGACGCCGGCTACCGGGACTTCGCAGACCGCTGGAACCCCATCCTGGATGTCTTCGACGAGGTGGGCGTCCGGTTCGCCCTGGAGGTCCACCCGTCCGAGATCGCCTACGACTACTGGACCGCCAAGCGCACCCTGGAGGCGATCGGGCACCGCAAGAGCTTCGGCCTGAACTTCGACCCGTCCCACTTCATCTGGCAGGACCTGGATCCGGTGATGTTCCTCCAGGACTTCGCGGACCACATCCTCCACGTGCACGTCAAGGAATCGGTCCGCCAGCTCGATGGCCGGAACGGGCGCCTGGGCTCCCACCTGGCCTGGGCGGACCCCCGGCGCGGCTGGGACTTCGTCACTGCCGGGCACGGGGACGTCCAGTGGAACCGGATCTTCCGGACCCTGAACGCCATCGGCTACAGCGGGCCCACCAGCATCGAGTGGGAGGACGCCGGCATGGACCGGCTCATCGGCGCACCGCAGGCACTGGCCATGGTCAAGGAACTTGCCCGGATCGCCCCGCCGGCAGCCGCTTTCGACGCCGCCTTCTCCAGCCGCTGACCCAGACCTTCCGGCCCAGACTTTCCGGTCCTGGCCGGCAGCCAAACAAAGGAAACCTCTGACATGACAGAACGCAAGAACGCCCTGGTGGTCCGCGGCGGCTGGGACGGCCACCAGCCGTACGAGGCCACGGAACTCTTCATCCCCTACCTCAAGGACAACGGCTATGACGTCCGCGTGGAGGAATCCCCCAAGGTCTATGCAGACGCCGAATACATGGCAGGCGTGGACCTGATCATGCAGTGCATGACCATGACCACCATTGAAAAGGACGAGTTCGCCGGGCTGCGGGCCGCCGTCGAAAACGGCACCGGCCTGGCCGGCTGGCACGGCGGCATCGCCGATTCGTACCGCAACAACTCTGACTACCTGCACCTGATCGGCGGGCAGTTCGCCTGCCACCCCGGCAAGCACCCGGACGAGTGCGTCGGCGAGCAGTCGGACAACTACGTTCCCTACACGGTGAACATGCTCCCGGCCGCCGCGGAGCACCCCATCACCAAAGGTATCTCCGACTTCGACCTGGTCACCGAGCAGTACTGGGTGCTCTCGGACGACTACATCGATGTCCTGGCCACCACCACCCAGAAGGTCCGCGAGTGGGACCCCTGGAACCGGGAGGTCACCTCCCCCGCCATCTGGACCCGCCAATGGGGCAAAGGCCGCATCTTCGTCGCCACCCCCGGCCACCGGGTCGACATCCTCCAGGACATCAACGTCCGCACCATCATCGAAAGGGGCCTGCTGTGGGCAAGCCGTTGAAAGTCGGAATCATTGGCTGCGGAGCCATCATCGCGCAGTACCTGGCGAACTTCCGCAAACTCGGACAGATCGACCTGGTGGCCGTGGCGGACCTGGACCCCGCACGTGCCCAGGCGGTGGCGGATGATTACGAAGGTGTGCGCGCCCTCTCCGTGGAGGAACTCCTCGCCGCGGACGACGTCGAACTGGTCCTGAACCTGACCATCCCCGCCGCCCATGCCGAGGTGGCGCTGAAGGCTATCGCGGCAGGCAAGAGCGTGTACGGCGAGAAGCCCCTTGCTGCCACCACTGCGGAAGCACGCCAGGTGCTGGACGCCGCGCGGGAGGCGGGAGTCGCCGTCGGCTGCGCTCCTGACACGGTGCTCGGCACCGGCATCCAGACCGCCCGCAAGGCGATTGACGACGGACTGATCGGCGCACCCATCTCGGCGAGCGCCACCATGGTGACCCCGGGCCATGAGCGGTGGCACCCGAACCCGGACTTCTACTACCAGCCCGGCGGCGGGCCCCTCCTGGACATGGGCCCGTACTACGTGACCGCACTCGTCACCCTGCTGGGCCCGGTGGTCTCGGTCATCGGCGCAGCAAGCCACACCCGCAACGAACGCACCATCGGCTCCGGACCCCGCCAGGGCGAGAAGGTCCCCGTCGACATCGATTCCCATGTGACCGGTGTCCTGGTGCACGCCTCCGGCGCGCTCTCCACCCTGTTCATGAGCTTCGACGCCGTGAAGTCCAAGTCCCCCAACATCGAGATCCACGGGGAACGCGGGTCCCTGGTGGTGCCCGACCCCAACCACTTCGACGGCGACGTCCAGCTGTTCTCCCTCGGCGCCGAGGACTGGGAAACCCTTCCGGTGTCCGCCGGCTACGTGGACTCCGGGCGCGGCTTCGGCATCGCGGACTTGGCGTCCACCCCCGCCGGCGCCGAGCCCCGCGCCGGCGGAGTTATGGCCTACCACGCCCTCGAGGTGATGGAATCGGTCCTCGAGTCAGCCCAGAGCGGCGCAGCGGTAGCCATCCGCAGCACCGTTGAGCGGCCGGCGGGCGTCGAACTGGCCGTTCTGGCGGAGGAACTGGACAGGCTCCAGACGCAGGAAGCGGTCTAGGCATGGCCTACACCGCCGAGAACTGGCCCATTACCGCGGCCATGCTGCCCTTCCCGGGCACCAGCGCGCAGGGAACCCACATCAACGACGCCGATCCGTCGGCCTGGGCGGAGGTGCTGACCGAGGTCAAGGAGGCCGGGTTCGCCAACGCGGACCTGACGGACAGTTGGGTCCGCCCGGGCGACCTGAGCCCTGACCGGCTGGCTGAGTTCAAACAGACGGCACAGGACGTGGGCATCGGCACCCCTGCCATCTCCGCCATCCGCCGCAGCGTCATTGACGGGCGGAACTGGGAAGCCAACCTGGCGTACAGCCACCGGACCATTGACGCCGCTGCGGAGCTGGGCTGCGAGGTTGTCTCTTTTGGCCTCCACCAGGCCCTCACGCCGGAGCAGCAGAAACAGCTGTGGTTCTGGACGGTTGAAGGGCACAAGGACCCGGAGGGTGACCGGGAAACCTGGGGCAACGCGGTCTCGCGCCTCCGGGAACTCGGCCGGCACGCCGCCGAGGTGGGCCTCCTGCTCTCGCTCGAAATGTACGAGGACACGTACCTGGGCACCGCAGATTCATCCGTGCGCCTTGTCCAGGACATTGGGCTCCCAAATGTGGGCCTCAACCCGGACCTTGGAAACCTGATCCGGCTGCACCGGCCGGTGGAGGACTGGCGGGAACTGGTGGCCAAAACGCTCCCGTACGCCAACTTCTGGCACATGAAGAACTACCTCCGCGACGAGGACGCGTCCCGCGACATGTATGTGGCCATGCCTTCCCCCATGGAAAGCGGCCTCATCAACTACCGGGAGGCCTTCAAGGTGGCCCTGGCCGCCGGGTTCCAGGGAATCCTTTGCACCGAACACTACGGCGGGGACGGCCTGAGTGTCTCCGCCAGCAACCAGGACTACCTCCGCCGGCACGTCCTGCCCAAGGCCGCCGGTTACGCCCTCGGCAGCAGCCAGGTGGCCCAGGGGCGGCAGCAGCCGGCGCAGCCCGCCCGCGTCTAAGCGCTGCACCACGGCGTTTTCAACCCAAGGATTCGATGAGGAAACCATGACCCAGATCTTTGACAACCCCGCAGACTTTGCGGAGGAGGCGCTGGACGGCCTGGTGGCAGCCAACCGCGGCTATGTGGCCAGGGTGGACGGCGGCGTTGTCCGGTCCACCGAGGTCCCAGCCGGCCAGGTAGCCGTGGTGGTGGGCGGCGGTTCCGGACACTACCCGGCCTTCGCCGGCCTGGTGGGGCCCGGCCTCGCCGCAGGTGCGGTGTGCGGCAACATTTTCACCTCGCCCTCCGCCGGGCAGGCGTACCGGGTGGCAAAGGCAGCAAACGCCGGCGGCGGCGTGCTGTTCAGCTACGGCAATTACGCCGGGGACGTGATCCATTTCGGCGAGGCACAGCAGCGGCTCAACGCCGAAGGCATTGAGACCCGCACCGTCCTTGTCACCGATGACATCGCCAGCGCCCCGCTGGACCAGATCGAGAAACGCCGCGGCATCGCCGGGGACCTGACGGTCTTCAAGATCGCAGGCGCCGCAGCCGAAGCGGGACTGGACCTCGACGCCGTCGAACAGCTCGCCGTCCGCGCAAACTACCGCACGCGTTCCCTCGGAGTGGCCTTCGACGGCTGCACCCTGCCGGGTGCTGCCGAACCGCTGTTCCACGTGCCGGCCGGCGGAATGTCGCTCGGGCTGGGCATCCATGGCGAACCCGGAATCTCGGACCATCCCATGCCCACGGCGTCCGAACTCGCCGAACTGCTTGTTTCCGGCCTGCTCCGGGACAAGCCCGATGATACCGGGAACCGTGTGGTGGCCATCCTCAACGGACTGGGCCGGGTGAAGTACGAGGAACTCTTCCTGCTGTTCGGCAAGATCGACAAGCTCCTCACCGCCGCCGGCCTGACCGTGGTTGAACCAGAGTGCGGGGAACTGGTGACCAGCCTGGACATGTCCGGCCTGTCCCTCACGCTGCTGTGGCTGGACGACGAACTGGAGCGCTACTGGACAGCCCCGGCCGACACCCCCGGGTACCGCAAGGGCAGCCTGGCACCGCGGGCCCGCCGGGAGCTGGCTGCAGCGGAAGGCACCCTGGCCGCCGAGGAGGAAGATACGACGGCGGCAGCGGCCGGGCTGGGCAGGCTGGCAGCCGACGTGCTCGCCCAGGCGAGGGACGCCGTCGTCGACCATGAACGTGAACTGGGCAGGCTGGATGCCATTGCCGGCGACGGCGACCATGGCGTCGGCATGCGCCGGGGCGTGGACGCCGCGGTGGCAGCGGCCGGTGAAGCTGTTGGCGCGGGACTTTCGGTCCGCCGCGTCCTTACCGCGGCAGGCGAAGCGTGGAGCGAGCGCGCC
>NZ_JBJURL010000204.1:0-633 GCF_046097905.1 Pseudarthrobacter sp. NKDBFgelt
GTCAAATTCGACGCTGAGATATGGCCGAACTTGCGCCTGACCTACAGTCTCCGAGATATTAATCGAACGCTTGGTCTGGTGCAGAGACATAAAGAGGCCGATGACGCCTCCAATGCTGATTATAACGCCCCCGATGCCAACGATGAGCGTGAAGAAAGCCCACTTCGCCATATCCTGCTGGGCCTGCAGATCCTTATCGGAGGTGTCCTTTTCTATAAAGGAATTAAGTGCTTTCTTGAGGCATTCAGGTTCGATAAGCCCTCCGGCGTCAGCGACCGGGCATTTGCTTATAACTTCATCTGCGGACTTTCTTTTATATCCCTCTCTCTCGCGCTCATATTTAGCATACTCTTCAATCCCTACATTATATTCATGATAGGCGGCTGAGAGCATCGTCAGGGCGATGAATAAGAAATACGCTGCGGCACCTAGCGCCAACAGCACTCTAGTCCAATAAAATATCGCTTTCTGAATGTTATACGGCGGCATCATCTATCATGATAGATCGCGCGCCGACTGCCGCGAGACATTGCAGCATGAACACCGCGGTGAATTTCCCCCGCGCGAGCTTATTGCGGATGTTCGGCTCTGTCTCGCTGACTCCGATAGCCGCCAGCTTTTCGACAAGCTGGG
>NZ_JBJURL010000205.1:0-627 GCF_046097905.1 Pseudarthrobacter sp. NKDBFgelt
ATCCGATTTTTGTTGGCCACCCGTCTGATCGGAGTTGATAGAGAATTTCGAACATTTCATCACGAACTTCTTCCGCTGACGCCTTTGTCGAGAAATAACCGACATCCATGTCGTCGTCGTGCGCAATGAAATCGCCCTCTCGGACGGCACCCAGCAAAGTCCCCGCCACAAAATAAAGGTCCTTATTAAAGGTCTTGCGAAAATATTCCTGAAATTCTTGATAGGCATCAAGCGCTGAGTGCTTCCACTCGGCCTTGTGTGCGATCGGCAGGGCTATTTGTCCCCATTTATCGATCGTCCATCCTCGCGCAATGGCACGGAAAAGCCTGCCGTTTCCCCGGGGGTTTGGTTCGGCGATCCCGCCTGCACCTGAGTTCGCTCTAAGCATCCCCTGTGCTGATGAGACCCTTATAACGAGCGACTCGGGGAGTCGTTTCAAGGTCGAACCCCCAAAGGCAAACCAAAATTTATAGATTTGAGGATTGGTTGAAAGGGGTGCTGTCCTGACGACCTTTATTAGATGATCGTTGACCGAGATGAACACTTCTGATGTCGTAGGTGGGACGCGTCCGGCGACCACAAGTTTTCCGCGGTGCCGGCCGATCCTGAAAATTCCTGCCGCTGCCC
>NZ_JBJURL010000027.1:0-48442 GCF_046097905.1 Pseudarthrobacter sp. NKDBFgelt
TGGGCGCCGCCTCCTCCGGTGCTGGGCAAACGCGCCCAGCGCAAGGCCGACAGGGAGGACGAGAAGGCACGGGCGCGGCGAGGGCGGGTAGGCGGGCGCGGCGGGCTGTCCGTACGGGATCACCGTTGTGGGATTGTTCGTGCGGCCGATGACCTCGGTGGGATGCTGGACGTGCCCGGTGTCAGTAAGCGTGCCGTCAATAAACTCGGTTTCACTGACCCCGGCAGGCCCGCGGGACGGAGGGGCATCCAGCGGCGGGGAAGGATTCCGGCGCGGGGGAAGGTGTTGGTCCCCGCGCGCGGTGACGGCTGCACCAGCGGCAGCCGCGGGCGGACGCAGGTCCAGTTCAGCATCCGTGAGGTGGGTCCTGATATGCCGCAGTTCCTGGAGCAGGGCACTTCCGTCCACCGGCCGGTTCTCGGGGTCGCTGGCTGTGCACCACTGCACGAGTTCGTCCACTTCGGCGGCCAGGCCCGGGACCAGGGCCGAGGGCGGCCCCACTGTCCCGTGGACGTGCTGGTACGCCACCTGGATGGGGACCTCGCCGTCGAACGGCTGCCGTCCGGTAAGCATCTCGTACAGCATGATGCCCAGGGAGTAGATGTCGCTGCGCGCGTCAGCCGCCCGTCCCAGGACGAGTTCAGGGGAGAGGTAAGCGACCGTTCCAATCAGGGCGCCCGTGCTGGTGGCGGTGGTGACGGCGCGGGCCAGGCCGAAATCACCGATCTTGATCCGGCCGTCGTCGGAAATCAGAACATTCTCCGGCTTGACGTCGCGGTGGATGAAGCCGGCAGCATGGGCGGCGCCGAGGCCTTCGGCCACCGGATCGATCAGCGCCAGTGCCAGCCGCGGCGGCAGGGCGCCCTTCTCATTAATGAGGTCACGCAGCGTGTGGCCCTTGATGTATTCCATGACCAGGTACGCCGTGGGGCCGTCGTTCCCCTGGTCAAGGACCCCCACCACGTGTGGATGGGACAACCGTGCAGCCGCCTTGGCCTCCCGGCCAAGCCTGCCCAGGAAGTTGTCATCAGCGGAGAGGTGCGGATGCAGCACCTTGAGCGCCACGTCCCGCTCCAGCCGCTGGTCCGTGGCAAGGTAAACCGTGGACATGCCGCCGCGTGCGAGCTTGGACCGCACGGCGTACCGGTTGTCCACCAGCGTTCCTACAAGAGGGTCTGACACGTGTTCCTGCACCCTACGATCCTAATCCCCGCAGCGGAACGGGCCCGAACCTTTACCGGTCCGGACCCGTTCAAACTTTCCCGTCCCCGCGGTGCGCGGGCGGCAGCAGCAGCTCAGCCGAAGTTTTTCTGGTGTGCCTTGATGGCCGCCACATAGGCCTTGGTGTCGTCGTACATGCCGTACTTGCTGACAGAATACTGGCCCTGGTAATAGCCGGCGATGGCCGTGTCCCTGTCCTTGCTGGTGGCAAGGAGCTGGCGGATGATTGCTACCCCGGCCGTGGCGTTGTCATAGGGGTCCAGCAGGTTCAGCTTGCGTCCCACCAGGTCCGAAGCCCACTGGCCGGAGGTGGGGATGACCTGCATGGTACCTATGGCGTTGGCGGGGGAAACTGCCCGCTGGTCAAACCCGGATTCCTGGTGCGCGAAGGCGAGGGCCAAGGAGGGTTCCACGCCCATCCTGCGCGCGGTATCTGCCACAATGTTCCGCATTTCAGCTCGGGAGGGCACCGGGGAGGCGTTCAGCAACGCTTTGTTCTCGTTGGCGGAGCTGACCACTGCGGCAGGGTAGCTGAAGCCCAGGAATGAGCTTGGGACCAGGGGCGTGACCGAGGCTGCCGGCTGCGGAGCGGCAGGCTGTCCGTTGGCGCCGGGGATGGCCAGCTTGTTGCCCGGGTAGATGACACTGGTCATGCCCAGGCGGTTGGCGGACAGCAGCTCGGAGAGCTTGACGCCGTGCCGGGACGCGATCGCGGAGAGCGTGTCTCCGGCTTTGACGGTGTAGGAACCGGAGGCCGGGGCCGCAGGCGCGGCGGGAGCCGATGTCGAGGCCAGCCCGCCCGGGACAGGAGCGGCGGCGGGCGCGGGAGCCGCACCACCGGCCCCGACCTTGATCTTCTGCCCCGGGTAGATAACGGAGCGCATGTTGAGGTTGTTCCACGAGAACACATCCGCCAGGCCCACGTTGTGCCGGGCAGCGATGGCACCCAGTGTGTCACCGGGCTTCACCGTATACGTGGCGCCGCCTGCGGGTGCGGCCGCAGGTGCGGCCGGGGCGGGCGCGGCGGAGGGCGCTGCAGGTGCGGCGGCCGAGCCGGAAAGCTTGATCTTCTGGCCGGGATAGATGATTGTGTTCGCCTGAAGGTTGTTCAGCTTCAGGACCTCAGCAGTGTTAAGTCCGAATTTTCCTGCAATGGCACTGATGGTGTCGCCACGGGCAATCGTGTACTCCGCCGGGGCCGAAGGCTGTGCCGGCTTAAAGGCGGAGGGGATCGCCGTCGACACCGACGCCGCGGGAATAACTGTTGCACTGGCCGTGGCGGCCTGGGCTTTCATGGCTGCTGCAAGCGTCCCCGGA
This sequence comes from Pseudarthrobacter sp. NKDBFgelt, assembly GCF_046097905.1. Taxonomy (NCBI): domain Bacteria; kingdom Bacillati; phylum Actinomycetota; class Actinomycetes; order Micrococcales; family Micrococcaceae; genus Pseudarthrobacter; species Pseudarthrobacter sp. NKDBFgelt. Next base: position 2,539 of record NZ_JBJURL010000027.1, read on the forward strand.
ATGGCGCGGACAGGCTGCTCGGCAGCGGCTGGCTGGGCCAGCGCCAAGGATGACAATACGACCGCTGGCAGCGCTGCCGTCGTCGCGGCGAGCATAGGCAGGCTCGGCTTGGGGGGCTGCTTGTGCGAGCGGGACATCGTCATGGAAAGAATCCTCTTCTCAACTGCGGGCGCGGGCGGGGATGCCGCTGATTCCGATACTACTGTTACTGCTGTTAATACTGTTACAAATGTGGTCAATGAGAATCTCTCACGGATTGTGGATTAGCACAAGAATTCCGGTAACAGCTGCAAGGAAGAATTTTGGGAGTGTCCGCGGGTCAATGCGTTCCGCCGAATGCATCAACTAGGCGGCAAGGCGCACGCCGTGGCAACCTTGATCCGTGAGCAATGTAGAAAACCTTGTGGGCGAATGGTTGCCCCTGCCCGACGTCGCCCGTTTATTGGATGTTTCCATCACCAAGGTGCACAGCCTGCTGGATGAACGTGCCCTGGCGGCGCTGCGGGTCGGTGAACGGAGAATCAGGTCGGTGCCGGCAGAATTTATCCAGGACGGCCAGGTGGTGGACAGCCTAAAGGGAACCATCGTTGTCCTGTCTGACGCAGGGTACTCGGACGAGGACCTGATCGTATGGCTCTTTACCCCGGACGAGTCACTGCGCGGACGGCCCATCGACGCCCTGCGTGAGGGCCGGAAAACAGAAATACGGCGCAGGGCCCAGACCCTCGCCTGGTAGTTTCCCGGCCCGGCACGTCGCCTGGCTTGCCTTAAACCGCTAGGAGGCGCGGCTGACGGTCGCTTCAGCCAGCCGCCGAAGGGCAGTCTTGGGCAACTCCACGAGGGGGAGTGCCTCCAGGGCCTCGAAGGCGGCGGCGCCAAATTCATTGATGAGGACCTCGGTGGCCGCCAGTGCCCCGGACTCCTCAATAATCCGCCGGAGCTCGTCGACGTCGTCCTCCGAGAGGTCCGGGCTCCCGAGCCTGGAGTCGATGAAGGCCGCCTCTTCAGCCGTTGCCTGGTCCATGGCCAGGGCAACCAGCACAGTGCGTTTCCCTTCCCTCAGGTCGTCGCCTGCCGGCTTGCCGGTTGTCAGCGGATCGCCGAAGACACCGAGCACGTCATCCCGGAGCTGGAACGCTTCCCCCAGTGGCAGCGCAAATGCCGAGTAGCCGCGGAGCAGGTCATCCGAGGCTCCCGCGAGTGCGCCTCCCAGCGCCAGCGGATGTTCGGTGGAGTACTTGGCAGATTTGAAGCGGATGATGGACTGGGCGCGCGAGACGGCGCCGGCGCGGTCCCTGGCCGGCCCGGCAACCTCTTCCAGGATGTCCAGGTACTGGCCTGCCATCACTTCGGCCCGCATGAGGTTGAAGATCAGCCTTGCCCTGCTGCCGGCTGCTGCCCGCTCGCCAACATCCGTGAAGGCCTCCTCGCTGAAGGAGAGGCAGAGGTCTCCCGCCAGAATGGCGGCTGCCTGCCCGAAGCGTTCGCTGTCCAGCGCCCAGCCCTGTGAGCCGTGCAGCTCGCTGAACCGGCGGTGGACGCTTGGTCCGCCCCGCCTGGTGTCAGACCGGTCGATGATGTCGTCGTGGATCAGCGCAGCGGCCTGGAACAACTCAAGGGCTGCGCCTGCCGTTACTACCTGCTGGGCCGCAGGTTCTCCACCGGCACCCCGCCAGCCCCAGTAGCACATCAACGCGCGCAGGCGCTTGCCGCCGGTCACCAGGTTGGAGATTGACCCCATGATCGGATCAATGTCCGGCGAAATGGCGGACATGACTGATTGCCGCGAGGCCAGGAACCCGGTGAGTTCGCCGGCCACCGCCGCCACGAAGTCTGCCTGTTCATGCCTGAGCTGCTCGGCCGCGGTCACTTGGCTGACTCAGCTGGCACGTTGGCGCCGATGGTAAAGGTGGAAACTCCAGCTGCTTCAACTACCGAGATGTTGACGGTGTCGCTGTCCCCCCGGAGAAAGTCCCTGGAAGCGACTGCCCCCACGGTTTCGCCGGGTACGGCCTTGAAGCCCTGGCCTTCAAGCGCCTTGGCGTAGAAATCGAGGACTGCGGCGGTGGGGGCCGCCACGGTTCCCACCAGTGCGGCGGTGGCGGGGGCCGACGCTTTATCGAAACTGCTCGATACCACTGTGGCCCCAGGCATGAGGGGAAGGAGCTGTTGCGGGAAGCCGTCCACCAGCGCGCCGACGGTGGCGGAGGTATTGGGGGAAGCGGAAGGGCTGGGGGAAGCCGTGACAGTGGACGCGGCAGTTGCCGGCGCCGAAGCGGAGGCGGAAGAATCCGGGCTTGCTGACGGAGTTGGACTGCAGGCTGCAAGTGCCATCGCTGCGCCGGCAGCTAGAACTGCAGCGCCTGCTGGCTTGAGGTTTCCAAAGACCGTCACAGGGACTTTCCTCCTGGTGTTGATGCCGGATTCAGCCTTCAGTTTAGTCAGTACAAAACGGCTAGGATTGCAGCCGTGGGGCCCGAAGGTATGAACCAGCCACCCGGAGCGGTGATTCCGGGACGTCGGCGCACGTGCATCATGCACGTGGACATGGATGCCTTTTACGTCTCTGTCGAGCTGCGGACGAGACCTGAACTCCGCGGCAAGCCAGTCATTGTTGGCTTCCCTGCGGACCGTTCCGTGGTCCTCTCTGCCTCCTACGAAGCCCGTGCGTTCGGTGTGAAATCGGCCATGCCGATGGCCGTGGCGTCCCGGATGTGCCCGCAGGCGGTCATCATCGAACCGCGCCACAAGCTCTACTACGAGGTGTCAGCCCAGCTGATGGCGATTTTTGGATCAGTCACCGAACTCGTTGAACCGCTCAGCGTCGATGAGGCGTTCCTCGACGTCACAGGCGCCATACGCCGGCTGGGGGCACCGCGGGGCATCGGGGAGATGATCCGGCGCCAGGTAGCTTCGGAGCTGGGCATCACTGCATCCGTAGGGATAGCGGAATCAAAGTTCGTGGCGAAGATCGCGTCAACCCGCTGCAAGCCTGACGGACTGCTTCTGATTGGTCCCGAGGAAACGGTGCCCTACCTCCACAGCCTGCCGGTCGGTGCCCTGTGGGGCGTAGGCGCCAAGACCGCTGATGTCCTGGCAAGGATGGGCATCAGGACGGTTGCTGACGTGGCAGCAACGCCGGTGTCCACCCTTAAGAGGATGCTGGGTGCTACGGGTGAGCACGTTCATCAGCTGTCGTGGGGTATTGACCACCGGGCGGTGACTCCGGTCCGGCTGGAGAAGAGCATCGGTGCCGAAGAGACCTTTGCGGTCGACACGGGCGACGACGCCCTGCTCCACCGTGAAATCCTGCGGCTGTCCCACCGGACGGCGTCGCGCCTTCGGAGTTCCGGGATGGTGGCCCGGACAATTGCCCTGAAGCTGCGGTTCGCCGATTTCTCCACCATTACCCGCAGCCGGACGGTCCAAACGCCGGTGGACAGTGCCCAGCTAATCTATTCAGTGGCGCTCCAGCTGCTGGAATCGGTGGGGGACAGGACCATGGCGGTGCGGCTCGTGGGCGTACGGGCCGAACAGTTGGAGGAAGCCGCCCGCACCTCGCTGCAGCTGAGCATCGACCGGCGGGACGAGAACTGGCGTGCGGCCGAACAGGCCCTCGACGAAGTGGCGCGCAAATTCGGCAGCAAATCCGTCCTCCCGGCCCGCTTGATGGAGCCGGGAACCGGCCCTCAATAGCGGGCCGGTTCCGGCAGCCGGGGGTCCCGGATAAGTCATTGCCGTCTTTCAGAACAGCCCCCAACAAACTATCCTTAGATATACATAGTTTTTGAGTGACTGGACTTACTGCCGGACCCTCTTGGACATGCTCCCGCTCCTGCGACGGCGTGCCTGGTTACCGACTTTTTGCCATTGTGGGCAGGGCGGGAACCTCTTAGGCACAACAGCCGTTAACGGTGCAGAAGTAGTGGCTGGGATCAGCCCGGACGTTGGCCTACAAAAGGAGGTCGTGATGCCGCTGTCGGAGCACGAACAGAAGCTGCTTGAGCAGCTGGAGAAGCAGCTTCACGAGGACGACCCGAAGTTCGCAAATTCCATGGGGTCAGACCCAGGGCGTTCATGGTCCACGAGGCATGTGGTGATTGGCGTCCTCTGCGCCCTGGCTGGCGTCTTCCTGTTGCTCGTGGGCGTCACTCTCCAAAATATCTTTGTTGGAGTACTGGGCTTCATAGTGATGGGCGGCGGCGTCTATTTCGCCACCATGCGCAGCAGTACGGCCGCGAAGCCGGGATCCAAGGCCGGCAGTCGAAAGCCCGGCAAGCAGAAAAACTCCTTCATGAGCACTCTCGAGGAGCGCTGGGACGAAAGGCGCAGGGGAGAACCCTAAACCTCCGGGCGCTGCCCATGACGGCATCTCCACTTCCCTCCCCCTAGTGGGGTAAACGCGAAAAGACCCGCCTTTGGCGGGTCTTTTCGCGTTTAGGCACGCCTCTGGCGAAATGTCCCTCCCTTGCCGGGGCCTGGCCGGACGTACCGCCGCGTTTAGTCCTTTGGAAGTGACACTTTCCGGAGCCAGGGAACCGCCCGGCGGCAAAACTCCTCCACTTTCCACCACCGCGGCGAAATCCGCGCCAATTCAGCCTCCTTTTCCCACAAAGTGGAGGCCGGGCGCCCTGTTTGCGTTGACTGTGGGGGAAAGTGGAGTAATGTGGAGGACATAAGAGGGTAGTTGCAACATAGGGGATGTGCAGTTCCTGACATCGGACAGGCGGTGGGCCAGTGTTTCTTGGCACTCACTCGCCGCGTCTGGATGAAAAGGGACGGATTATCCTCCCTGCCAAGTTCCGTGAGGAACTTGCCAGCGGGCTGGTGCTCACAAGGGGCCAGGAACGTTGCATCTACGTCTTCAGCGAGAAGGAATTTGCGCGGGTCCACGAGCAAATGCGGGATGCGCCAATCTCCTCAAAACAGGCGCGGGACTACATCCGCGTCTTTCTCTCTGGAGCCTCGGACGAGGTACCTGACAAGCAGGGGCGCATCACTATTCCACCGGCGCTCCGGGAATATGCAGGCCTCGGCAGGGAGCTCGCCGTTATCGGCGCCGGCTCCCGCGCCGAGATCTGGGATGCCCAGGCCTGGACTGAATACCTCGCGGAGAAGGAGACGGCCTTCTCCGAGACTGATGACCCCATTCCGGGCATTCTCTGACCGGGGGGGACAGCAGGCAGTTTCTTGGATGAGATCTCCAGCCGCCCATCGGCTGGCCATCCTGGCTCACTTCCCCGGAGCCAGGCTGGCGGACGATAGGCGCGGATGGGGATCTGGTCCCAGAAGCACCACAGGCAACACCCGACGGCGAGAAAGGACGAGGCATGAACGAACACCCGAAGCCCACGTCCGAACGCCATGTGCCGGTCCTTCGGGACCGGTGCATCAATTTGTTGGCACCTGGATTCGAGGCCGCAAGGCTGCGCGGGGAAACCCCGGTGGCCGTTGACGCAACCCTGGGCATGGGCGGCCACTCCGAGGCCATGCTGCAGCGTTTTCCCGACCTGCACCTCATTGGCATCGACCGCGATGAGGAAGCCCTGGCACTTGCCGGCCAGCGGCTGGCCCCGTTCGCCGCCCGCACGGACCTGGTGCACGCCGTCTATGACGAGATCCAGGACGTCCTGGCTGACCTTGGCGTTTCCGAGGTCCACGGGATCCTGATGGACCTCGGTGTCTCCTCCCTCCAGCTTGATGAACGCGAACGCGGCTTCGCCTACTCCTTCGACGCCCCGCTGGACATGCGGATGGACACCAGCCGCGGCCAGACGGCGGCGGACGTTGTGAACACCTACTCGGAAGAGGAGCTCGTCAGGATCATCCGCAAGTGGGGCGAGGAAAAGTTCGCGGGCCGGATCGCCAACAGGATTGTTGCAGCCCGGGCCACCAAGCCCTTCGCAACAACCGGGGAACTTGTGGAACAGATCCGCTCGGTGGTGCCGGCGTCCGCAGCGAAATCCGGCGGACACCCAGCCAAGCGGACCTTCCAGGCTCTCCGGATCGAGGTCAACGAAGAACTCGACGTCCTGGAGCGTGCTGTTCCGGCCGCCGTCGACTCCCTGGCCATGGGTGGGCGGATCGTTGTCATGTCCTACCACTCGCTGGAGGACAAAATCGTCAAGGGCGTCCTGCAGGCACGTTCCAAATCCTCGGCTCCGCTCGGATTCCCGGTGGAGCTGGAAGAACATAAGGCCGAACTGAAAACCCTTACCAAAGGCACCGAGGTGCCCACCGCCGTCGAAATCGCCGAAAACCCGCGTGCTGCCTCTGCAAGACTGCGCGCGGCGGAACGAATCAGAGCCAGGAGAGCTGCATGAGCACCGCTGCCGTCAAGGACTTTCCCGTCGCTTCAGGCGGCTCGGCGGCCGGCAGGAATCTTCCCGCCCGTACCGCCGGTGACGGACGGAAGGCCCGTACTCCGCTGTCTGTGGTGCGCACCGTACCCCGCAAGCGCCGGGCACCCTTCGTGGTGCTGTGCTTCGCCATGCTTGCCCTGGCACTGATTGCCGTGCTGGTACTGAACATCTCGGTATCCACCTCCCAGTACCAGCTGGTGGAGCTTCGGGCCAAGCAGAGTACCCTGACCAAGCAGAACCAGGACCTCACCCAGCAGGTACAGAACTTCGAAGCACCCCAGAACCTGGCCGCGAAAGCCACGGAACTGGGGATGGTTGCCTCCACGGTCAAAGGCCAGATCGATCTGTCCACCCTGTCTGTCACCGGTAAGGCGACTCCCGCGGTTAAGGGCGGTGCTGAAGGGGCGGTTATCCCCGCCCCCGCCGTGGCCGGGCAGCTGATCGTGGTGCCGCCGGCAAGCAAGGGTGAACCGCTGGAAAGCCGCAAGCCGGCAGAAGCGGCTGCTCCCGCCGCGCAGGGTAGTGAAGCAGCGGATGCTGCGGCGTCCGGCGCGGCAACGCCGGGTGCTGCGGCCTCCGCAGCCGGTGATCCCGCTGCTGCTGCCGCGGCTGCAGCAGCAGCAGCACCGGCGGCGGCTGCCGTTGAACTCCACGGGGGCTCCGTGCCCGCGCCGGAACAGAAGGTGCCCGGACAGTAATACGGCAGGTCTGGCAGGCAGCAGGGTCGAACAGCAAGGAAATTAACGGTGGCGCAGAGGACCGGCAAGGCAAACAACGGCAGGGCTCCCAACGCCACCAAGCGCCTGCGCCTGGGCCTTGGCATCATGCTGACGCTCCTGCTGGTGGTGGGCGGAAAGCTTTTCCTGGTCCAGGGGCTCGACGTGGGGGGAATGGCCGAGGCCGCCCTGAACAGCCGGATGCAGCAAACTGTCCTCCCGGCAGAACGCGGAAGCATCCTGGACTCACGGGGTACTGTGCTCGCCAACAGCGTGATCCGCTACAACGTGGTGGTGGACCAGCGGGTCAACACCAAAACGGAGACATTCAAGCGCCTGGACGACGCCAAGGAGAAGCTGGTGGACGTCAGCCGGGAGCAGGGGCTGACGGAACTTGCGGCTGCCCTCGGCATGGAAAAGGACGCGATCCGCGAGGCCGTCACCGGGCAGCAGCCCTACTACATTGTGGCCAAGGACGTGAAGCCGGACGTTGAGGACCGCATCTCGCAGCTCCAAATTCCCGGTATTGTGACCGAGGGCGTCAGCAAGCGTGTCTACCCGAACGGATCCGTTGCCGGTGGCATCATCGGTTTCCTCCAGGACGGCACCACAGGCCAGGCGGGGATCGAGCAGACCCAGGATGGTCTCCTGAAAGGTGCTGACGGCAAGAGGCTCTTCGAGATCGGTGCGGACGGCCTGCGCATCCCCGTGGGCGTGGATGAACTGACTCCGCCGGAGGACGGCAAGGACGTCAAGCTCACCATCAACTCGGACCTTCAGTATTTCGCGCAGCAGGCCATCCAAAGCCAGACGGAGAAACTGAACGCCGAGTGGGGCTCCATCATTGTGATGGACGCCAAGACCGGAGACCTGGTGGCCATGGCGGACACCAACGCGCCGGACCCGAACGACCCCGGCAGGGTGGCTGCTCAGGACCGCGGTGTCCGCTCCGTCACCGCGGCCTACGAGCCCGGCTCGGTGCAGAAGATGATGACCGTGGCCGCGCTGATCGAAGAGGGCAAGGCGGGCCCGCTCGATGAATTCACCCTGGACCCGACCTACACGGTCAACGGCCAGACCTTCAGCGACTCCTTTGCGCACGGCACGGAAGAGCGGACGCTCGCCGGCATTTTGGGCTACTCGATGAACACCGGAACCGTCATGGCCGGTCAGCGGCTGAGCAAGGAACAGCGCTACGACTGGCTGAAGAAGTTTGGCATCGGCGAAGCTCCGGACATTGGCCTGCCTGCCACGGCCTCCGGGATATTGACACCCTGGCAGCAGTGGGACGGCCGCCAGGAATTCACAGTCCTGTTCGGCCAGGGCGTCTCCCAGTCCACCCTGCAGACCGTGCGGGCATTCCAGTCCATCGCCAATAACGGCGTGATGCTGCAGCCGCGCCTCATCGACTCTTACGTTTCCGCAGATGGAACCGAGGAAAAGGTTGCGCCCGCGGAACCACGCCAGATCGTGTCGGAGGACACCGCCCAGCAGGTGCAGGACATCCTGGAGAGCGCGGTTACCGAGGGCCAGATCAAGGACGCCGGCATCGACGGTTACCGGGTGGGGGCAAAAACCGGAACGTCCGAGTCCCCGTGCGACGACGGCAAGTCCGGCTTCTGCGGCTACACCGCCTCGATCGTGGGCATGGCTCCGATGGATGATCCGCGGTTTATTGTTGAGGTGGTACTCCAGCGGCCCAAGGGCAGCATCTACGGGATTACCAACGGGCCGGTCTTCCGGTCGGTTTTGAGCCAGGCACTGCGGACCTACAACGTCCAGCCGTCCACGGGTGAACCGGCCCGGCTGCCCCAGTTCGCCAAGTAATACCCCGGCAGCAGCCGCAGCAGCCCCGCCTGCTTCGGCTGATCCACGCCGGGCACGGTCCACTAGCACCATCGGAGATCCCTTGTCAGAGTTCAACGCGTCCGATCAGCGCCCTGCCCCGCAGGAAGCGGCTCCACAGGGAGCGGCCCCGCAGGGACCGGACAGCCAGGCACGCTTCCGCCCCTCAGCTGTGGAGGCGGTCCGGCTGGAAAGCATCGGCGACGCAGTCGGCGTCGTCATTCCGGGAGCCTCGGCGGATGTGGCGGTGACCGGCATCTCGCTGAACTCCCGCACAGTGGAGCCGGGTGACCTGTACGTGGCCCTGCCCGGTGCCGTCCGGCACGGCGCGGACTTCGCCGCCCAGGCCGTTGAAGCGGGAGCCGCGGCTGTCTTGACGGACGACGCCGGTGCGCGACTCCTGGCCCTTTCCTCCGAGACTGCGGTACCTGTGCTGGTGGTTGATGCCCCGCGGAACGTGGTGGGCCCGCTCTCCGCCATGATCTACCGCAGCGGGCAGGACGCCGCCCCGCAGTTGTTCGGTGTGACGGGCACCAACGGCAAGACCACCACCACATACTTCATCACCTCGCTGCTGCGCTCCCTTGGCAAAAGGACCGGCCTGATCGGGACCATAGAGATCCTGGCCGGCGGGGACCCCATTCCCAGCCTCCTCACCACGCCGGAGTCCCCGGAGGTCCACGGGCTCCTGGCGCTCATGGGTGAAAAGGAACTGGACGCGGCCGCCATGGAGGTCTCCTCCCACGCCATCTCCTACCAGCGGGTGGACGGAGTGCTGTTCGACGTCGCCGGCTTCACCAACCTCACCCAGGACCACCTGGACCTGCACCACACCATGGAGGACTATTTCGCCACCAAGGCGGAGCTTTTCACGCCTGCCCGGGCGCGGAGGGCCGTGGTAACGGTCGACGACGAATGGGGCCGCCGCCTTGCCGGCAGCGCCGGGGTGCCGGTCACCACCCTCAGCACCTCAAGGGCCAACCCCGCCGACTGGACCGTGACGGAAACCGCGCCCCGGGGGCTGGGCACGAAATTCACGCTCAGCGGGCCCGGCGGCACCGTCCTGACGGTCCACACGGGGCTTCCCGGGAGCTTCAACGTTGCCAACGCAGCCCTGGCGGTGGTGATGGTGCTCGCCGCCGGCGTGGACGCCGCAACGCTGCAGGCTGCGCTCGACGCAGGCGACCCCTTTACGGTGGCAGTGCCCGGGCGGATGCAGCTGGTCTCCGAACAGCCCGCCGCCGTCGTGGATTTCGCCCACAACACCGACGCGCTGGCCCGGGCACTCGAAGCTGTCCGGTCACCGGAACCGGGGTCCCGGCTGATCGTTGTGTTTGGTGCGACAGGCCAGCGGGACCAGGGCAAACGGCCGGCCATGGGCGCCATCGCCGCACAGCTGGCGGACACCGTGATCATAACCGATGACGACCCCCACGACGAGGACGCGGCCGCCATCCGCGCCGATGTCCTCGCAGGGGCTCGGAAGGCCAAGGAGACGGAAAAGCTGCCCTGTACCGTGCTGGAAGTGTTCCCCCGGGACACAGCCATCCAGCGCGCCGTGGAACTCGCACGGCCGCACGACACCATCCTGGTTGCCGGCCGCGGCCACGAGGTGTGGCAGGAAGTGAAGGGCGTCAACCTTGCGCTCGACGACAGGGTGGAGCTGCGCAGCGCCTTGACAGCCAGGGGATTCAACGTTCTCCAAGACGACCGGATAGAGTCCTAGACCGAGATGATTGCATTTACTGCGGCGGAAATCGCCGATATCACCAAGGGGCGCCTGGACGCCGATCCTGGAATCACCCCTCTTTCGGTGGTCACGGATTCCCGCGAAGCCACGCCCGGGTCGCTCTACGTAGCGAAACCGGGGGAGTATGCCGACGGCCACGACTTCATAGCGGCCGCCTTCGCCGCCGGGGCCACCCTTGCGCTCGTGGAACGCCCCGTGGCAGGCCCCGACGGTGCTCCCTACCCTTCCATCGTTGTTCCTGATGCCGTGCTCGCCATGGGCGCACTCGCTGCGGAGGCCGTCCGCAGGATCCGCGCCGCACGTGCTGCGGCAAACGGCGAACTGACAGTCGTCGGCATCACCGGCTCGGCAGGGAAGACCACCACCAAGGACCTGCTCGCAGGCATTCTCTCCCTTCACGGCAATACCGTGGCGCCGAGGGGTTCCTACAACGGCGAGATCGGGGTGCCCCTCACGGTCTTCACCGCCGGAACGGATACCCGGTACCTGGTCATTGAGATGGGCGCCACAGGCGTTGGCCACATCAGCTACCTCGCGGACATGGTCAAGCCGGATATCGGCGTGGTACTTGGAGTGGGAACTGCGCACGCCGGCGAATTCGGGGGAGTGGACAACATCGCCCTTGCCAAGGGTGAACTGGTGGAAGCACTTGCAGCCTCCGGAACCGCCGTCATCAACCTCGACGACGACCGGGTGGCGGCCATGCGCGCACGCACCTCAGCGTCCGTCCTCGGATTCTCCGCCGAAGGGCGGCCCGACGCCGCCGTGCAGGCACTCAATGCGGACACCAACACTGACGGCAACCCGGAATTCGACCTCCTCCTCCCCGGAGAAGACACGCCTCACCATGTCATAAGCCGGCTGATCGGCGCCCACCACACCGGCAACCTGCTGGCGGCGGCAGCAGCTGCCCGGGCCGCAGGAATCTCCGGCGCAGACATCGCCGCCGCCCTCAGCAGCCAGGCGGCCGCCAGCCGGTGGCGCATGGAGCGCACCGAGCGGCCGGACGGCGTGACCATCATCAACGACGCCTACAACGCCAACCCCGAATCCATGCGCGCCGCGCTGCGCACACTCGCCGACCTGGGGCAGGGCAGGCGCACCTGGGCAGTCCTGGGCGCCATGCTGGAGCTCGGCGAGGATTCCATCCGCGAGCACACAGCCGTGGGCACCCAGGTGGTGCGGCTCAATATTTCCCGGCTCGTGGTGGTGGGCAGGGAAGCCCGCGCACTCTACGTATCCGCAGTCCAGGAGGGCTCCTGGGGGGACGAATGCGTCTTCGCCGAGACCGCCGACGAAGCCTACGAACTGCTCAACGTCGAACTCGAACCCGGCGACCTGGTGCTCTTCAAATCGTCCAACAGCGTTGGACTTCGCCACTTGGGCGATCAGATAGCATTACCCCCACAAACCCCGCAACCCGCCGATGAAAGGAGCACTCTGCTGTGATTGCACTTTTGATCGGCGCCGGACTGGCCCTGTTGTTCGCGCTGGTGGGCACCCCGCTCTTCATCCGGCTCCTGGTGCGCCGCGGCTACGGACAGTTCATCCGCGACGACGGGCCCACCTCCCACCACACGAAACGCGGAACGCCCACCATGGGAGGGACCGTGGTGGTGGCTGCCGTCCTGCTGAGCTACGGCCTGACCCACCTCATCATGCTGATGGTCAACCCGGCTTCCCCGGGCCCATCCGCGTCCGCCCTCATCCTGCTCTTCCTGATGGTGGGCATGGGACTTGTGGGGTTCCTGGACGATTTCATCAAGATTTCGCGGCAGCGCAGCCTTGGGCTCGACGCCAAGGCCAAGCTGATCCTGCAGGCCGCCGTCGGCATCATCTTCGCCGTGCTGGCCCTGAACTTCCCCGACGAGGACGGCCTCACGCCGGCGTCCACCAAGATTTCCCTGGTGCGCGACCTGCCGTGGCTGGACCTTGCTTTCGGCGGAACTGTGCTGGGGGCCATCCTCTTCGTTGTCTGGTCCAACCTGATCGTGACCGCTGCAACCAACGGCGTGAACCTCACCGACGGCCTCGACGGGCTGGCGGCAGGGGCCTCGGTCATGGTGTTCGGCGCCTACACGCTCATGGGCATCTGGCAGAGCAACCAGGCCTGCGGCTCGCCCCGCGAGGCGGGCAGCGGCTGCTACTCGGTCCGGGACCCCCTGGACCTCGCCCTGCTGGCAGCGATCATGAGTGCGGCCCTGGTGGGCTTCCTCTGGTGGAACACCTCTCCGGCCAAGATCTTCATGGGCGACACCGGCTCGCTGGCCATCGGTGGCGCCATTGCGGGATTCGCCATCCTGTCCAGGACCGAGCTGCTGCTGGGCATCATCGGCGGGCTGTTCGTCCTGATCACACTGTCCGTCATCATCCAGGTGGGCTACTTCAAAGCCACCGGAGGTAAACGCGTTTTCAAAATGGCGCCTTTGCAGCACCACTTCGAACTTCAGGGGTGGGCCGAGGTGACCGTGGTGGTCCGGTTCTGGATCCTCGGCGGACTCTTCGTCGCCGTGGGCCTGGGAATCTTTTACGCTGAATGGGTCGTGCTGCTGTGACCGTTTCCCCCCGCCTCCAGAACCTCGTGAGCTGGGACTCCGACTGGTCCGGACTCCGGGTGGTCGTCACCGGCATTGGCGTCTCAGGCTTCGCCGCTGCGGACACCCTGATCGAACTCGGCGCCCGCGTGGTGGTGGTGGATGCCGCCACCAGCGACAAGGCCAAGGCCCACGCCGACACCCTGAAAATTGTCGGCGCTGCGGACGTCCTGCTCGGCGAGGACGCAGTCACCCGCATTCCCCGGATCGACGGCGAGCCGCCGGAACTGATTGTCACGTCGCCGGGCTGGCGTCCGGACCAGGCCCTGCTGGCCGCCGCTGCACGGGCCCACATCCCGGTATGGGGAGACGTTGAACTGGCCTGGCGCGTGCGCGTGCGGGAAGGCCGCAAGACCGCGGACTGGCTTGCCATTACGGGAACCAACGGAAAAACCACCACGGTAGGGCTCACCGAATCAATGCTGCGCGCGGCCGGGCTGAAAGCCATTGCCGTGGGAAACGTGGGTACGCCCATCCTCGATGCGCTCCGGGATCCGGTGGAGTACGACGTCCTAGCCGTGGAACTTTCGAGCTTCCAGCTGCACTGGTCCGAGTCACTCTCGCCGGTGGCCAGCGTTTGCCTGAACGTTGCCGAGGACCACGTTGACTGGCACGGATCCTACGATTCGTACCTGGCGGACAAGGCCAAGGTCTACGAACGCACCCAAAAGGCCTGCCTCTACAACGCGGAGCAGATCGAAACAGAACGCATGGTGGAAAACGCCGACGTGGTGGAAGGATGCCGCGCCGTTGGTTTCACCACCGTCACCCCTGCCATCAGCATGCTCGGTGTGGTGGAAGGGCTCCTGGTGGACCGGGCGTTCATCGAAGAGCGCCGGGACAGTGCGGCGGAGCTCGCCTCGATGACTGACCTCGGCGCGCTGGCGCCGCGGCACATGGTGGCCAATGCCCTGGCGGCAGCAGGACTGGTACGCGCCTACGGCATCGAGCCCAAGGCAGTCCGGCAGGGAATCCAGGACTACGTGCCGGGCGACCACCGCATCCAGCCGGTAGCCCGCCACAACGGCGTCCTGTGGATCAACGACTCCAAAGCCACCAACCCGCACGCGGCATCGGCCTCCCTGGCCGCCTTCACCAACGTCATCTGGATCGCCGGAGGCCTCTCCAAGGGCGTGACCTATGACGACCTGGTGCGGGAACACGCCCCCCGGCTCAAGGCCGTGGTGCTCATCGGAGCGGATTCCTCAGCACTGGCGGACGCCCTCCGGCGACACGCGCCCGATGTCCCCGTGATCGGGACGGCCCCGGGTGAAACTGAACTGGTGCAGACTGCTGCAACAGACGGCACTGAGGCCGGTTCTCCCGACGCCGGGAAAACCGTCATGTCCCGTGCAGTTGCGTCAGCAGCCCAGCTGGCCGGGTCCGGCGATACTGTGCTGATGGCTCCGGCAGCTGCTTCCATGGATCAGTTCTCTTCCTACGCTCACCGTGGTGGCACTTTCATCGAAGCTGTCCGCGAGCTGGTGGAAGGGCAGGCCCAGACCGGCGAGGAGTAACAATGGTCAGCACGCCCACACGCCCGCCAGCCCAGAAGCAGGCAGGCAAGCCGCGTCCCGGCTCCTCCGCATCACCGGTCCGGCCTCCGGCCGCTGCCGCCACCCGGTTGCGCGCCGCCTACCGTAAGTTCTGGTCGGCGCTTGAGGGAACGGGAACGTCCAGGAACGGCTCCACCTACTACCTCATCCTGGGCTCCACCCTCGCACTGACGGCCATCGGCATCATGATGGTTCTCTCCGCCTCGAGCGTGGAGTCGATCGCCGCCGGCAAGTCCCCGTACGGGGATGCCCTGAAACAGGGCATGTTCGCCGCAATCGGGATCTTCACCATGTTTGTGCTGTCCCGCATCAATGTGGTGTGGCTCAAGCGGCTTGCCTGGCCCGCCATCATCGCCGCCGTCGTCCTCCTTGGCCTGGTCCAGTTGGTCGGCGCGGAAGTCAATGGCAATAAAAACTGGATCGACCTTGGCGGCATCACCTTCCAGCCGTCCGAAGCGTCCAAGCTCGCACTCGCACTCTGGATGGCCACCGTCCTGGCCCGGAAGGGAAAGCTGCTCAGCCGGTGGCAGCACGTCGCGGTCCCTGCCGTCCCGATGGCCATCATCATCGTTGGCCTGGTCCTGGTGGGAAACGACCTCGGAACCGCCATGATCATCATGATGGTGACGGCTGCCGCACTCTTCTTCGCCGGGGCGCCGCTCTATCTCTTCGGCATTGCCGGCCTGGCCGCAGCCGCCGGAACGGCGCTCATGGCTGTCACCAGCTCCAACCGCATGTGCCGCATCACCTCATGGTGGACCGGGCAGTCCTGTGCCGATGGCGTCGACGCCAACTACCAGGCCACGAACGGCCTTTACGGGCTCGCCTCCGGCGGATGGTTCGGCGTGGGGCTGGGACAAAGCCGGCAAAAATACAGCTGGATCCCCGAAGCCCATAACGACTTCATCTTCGCCATCATCGGTGAGGAACTCGGACTGGTGGGGACCGTCGTCGTCCTGATCCTTTTCGCCATCCTGGGAACCGCAATCTACCGTGTGGTGGTGGCACAGGAGGACATGTTCCACCGTGTCCTCGCCGGCACCATCATGGTGTGGCTGCTGGGCCAGGCCACCGTAAACATGTCCGTGGTGACCGGCCTGATGCCCGTCATCGGCGTGCCGCTGCCCTTCATCTCCTACGGCGGCTCGGCGCTGCTGATGTCGCTCTGCGCCATCGGGGTTGTGCTTTCGCTGGCCAGGGAACAGATGGCCCCGGCGATCCGGCCCAAACGGATGCTCAAGTTCAAGGCCAAGCCGGCGCGGAAAAACGCGGACCGGAAGAAAACTGCAAGAAAGCGTACCTAGCCCTCCATGACCACCAAAACCCCGTCCATCGTCCTGGCCGGCGGCGGCACTGCCGGACACATCAGCCCGCTGCTCGCCATCGCAACGGCACTCCGGAATGCCTCCCCGGAAGCCGCCATCCTCGCCGTCGGCACGCCGTCCGGAATGGAAACCAGGCTGGTTCCCGCTGCAGGGGTTGAACTGGCCACCATCGACCGGGTGCCGTTTCCGCGGCGGCCTTCCGCGGACCTGCTTCGCCTCCCGGCCAGGCTGGCCGGGGCCGTACGCCAGGCGGGAGCAATCCTGGACGCAGCGGCCGCTGATGTCCTGGTGGGGGTTGGCGGCTATGTCTGCACGCCCATGTACCTGGCCGCGCGCAAACGCCGCATTCCGATTGTGATCCACGAGGCCAACGCGCGTCCCGGACTGGCGAACAGGGTGGGAGCCCTGATGACCCGCCGCGTCGCTGTAGCCTTCGCCAACACTCCGCTCCGCCACGCCAGGCACGTGGGAATGCCCATGCGCACCGAAATCTCGGGCCTGGACAGGGCAGCCGCGCGCACCGCTGCCCGCGCTGCCCTCGGCCTGGACCCTGTCCAGCCTGCGCTGATCGTCACTGGAGGATCCTCCGGCGCCCAGAGCATCAACCGCACCATTGCCGCCGCTGTTGAACGGTTGTCGGCGGCGGGTATCCAGACCCTGCACATCACCGGCCGCGGCAAGACCGTCATGGACAGCGAGGGCCGGCCGCTTGCCGCGAAGGACTACCTTCAGGTGGAGTACGTGGACGGCATGGAGCTTGCCTACGCTGCCGCCGATGTGCTGCTGGCCCGCTCCGGTGCGGCCACTGTCTGCGAGGTTGCCGCCGTCGGCGTTCCCGCCGTGCTGGTGCCGCTGCCCATCGGTAACGGCGAGCAGGCCCTGAACGCTGCCGGCCTGGTGGCTGCCGGCGGAGCCTTGCTGGTGAATGACCGCGACTTCACCCCCGAATGGGTGGAGAGGGAACTGATCCCGCTCGTCACGGACCAGCCGCGGCTTGCAGCCATGGCCGGCAGTTCCTACCGGCTTGGCATCCGAAACGCCGATCAGCGCATGGCTGACCTCATCCTGGAAGCAGCAGCATCATGAACCACGCCACCGTCCCCAGCCTCGAGTCGCTGGGCCGCGTCCACTTTGTGGGAATCGGAGGCGTCGGCATGTCCGCCGTTGCCAGGATCATGGTTGCCCGGGGCGTTCCGGTCAGCGGCTCCGACGCCAAGGACCTGCCGGTGATGGTCGACCTCGCCGCAGCGGGTGCCCGCATCGCGGTGGGATACGCCTCCGCCAACCTGGGCGATGCCCAGACAGTCGTGGCCGGATCCGCCATCCGCCCCGACAACCCGGAGCTTGTTGCCGCGAGGGAAGCAGGGCTGCCCGTGCTGCACCGGTCCGAGGCCCTGGCTGCCACCATGGGCGGCGACACGGTGGTCACGGTGGCGGGCACCCACGGCAAGTCCACCACCACGTCCATGGTCACGGTCCTGCTGCAGGGCGCAGGGCTGGACCCTTCATTCGCCATCGGCGCCAATGTTCCCGCGCTTGGCGTCAACGCAGCGCACGGGAGTTCCGGAATCTTCGTGGCCGAGGCCGACGAATCCGATGGCTCCTTCCTCAACTACCGGCCGAGGATCGCCGTGGTGACCAACGTTGAACCGGACCACCTGGACCACTACGGCACGGCCGAGGCTGTGTACCAGTCCTTTGACCGGTTCACTGCGCTGCTTCCCGCTGACGGCGTGCTGGTTGCCTGCGCGGACGACGCCGGCGCGCTGGCCCTCGCGGAAAGAACACGGACCAGGGGCAACACGCGCGTGGTGCTGTACGGAACCACCGAAGGGGCGGACCTCGTGCTGCACGACGGCGGTCCCGGCGACGTCGCGGTCTCCACGGCCTCCGGGCGTTTTCCGCTGGCCCTGCAGGTGCCCGGGCGGCACAACGTCCTGAACGCGGCGGCCGCGTTCGCCGTCGCGCTTGAACTTGGCGTTGACCCCGCAGCGGCCGCAGCCGCTTTGGCGCACTTCTCCGGCGCCTCCCGCCGCTTCGAGCTCAAAGGCGAGGCCCGCGGAGTCCGCGTATTCGATGACTACGCCCACCACCCGACCGAAGTCCGGGCCGCCCTCGCCGCTGCCCGCTCGGTCGCCGGCGCGCACAAAGTGCACGTCCTCTTCCAGCCCCACCTGTTCTCCCGCACCCGCGAGTTCGCGCAGGAGTTCGCCGAGGCGCTCAACCTCGCCGACACCGCCCTGGTGCTGGATATCTATCCCGCCCGTGAGGATCCAATCCCGGGAGTGACCAGCCAGCTCATTGCCGACCACCTGGACAGCGGAGGACGCCTTGTGGCCGCCGGCGACGCCGTCTCAGCACTGACGGCTGCCGCCGCGGCCGGTGACATTGTGCTGACGGCCGGCGCCGGCGATGTCACCGCGTATGGGCCGCAGATCGTCGAGGCCCTGCGTGGCTAGCACCCGCCGCCCCACGTACACCTCCACCGGCCGCTCGGCCCGCTCCGGCGGCACAGGCGGCAGCGATGGAAATGCCGGCAACGGTGGGCAGACCGGACCTGCCGCGGACGACGTCATTTCGGCCTCCCGGAGCGTTCCCGAGCCGGCGCCCGAAGGGGTCGGCAAGGGCAAGGAGCCGGACAAGCCGAAACGGGCCGGCATTCCCGGCCTGGGCAGGGGCAGGAAGGCGGAACAGCCTGCGGCAGCCGCGGAGAACGTGCTGGCGTTTCCCGAGCCCAAGGGGAAGCGCCGCAAGCGGAACATCCTCGCCGTGGCCGGAACGCTCATCGCCCTCGTGGCCGGCCTCCTGGCGGTGGCCACCTTCTCGCCTGTCCTGGCCGTTGACACGATCTCCGTTTCCGGGACGCGCCTGCTGACGCCTGCCCAGGTGGAAACCGCGCTTGAGCCCCTGCGGGGAAAGCCCCTGCCGCAAATCAGCGACGACGAGGTGGCGAGGCTGCTGGAGCCCCTGGTCCAGGTCAAGGCGGTCTCCGTGGAAGCCCGGCCGCCCTCAGGGCTGGCTGTGGCAGTCCGGGAACGGGTGCCGGTGGCACTGGTCAAGCAGGGGGAGCAGTACCAGCTCGTGGACGTCGAAGGCGTCCAGCTGGCGGCCACCGCCGATCCCGCGTCCGTCTCCCTGCCCGTCATCGACGGCGGGGCGGGAGCCATCGGACAGGATCTCTTCCGCGCGACGGCCGCCGTCCTGGGCGCCCTGCCCGCCGACGTCCTCGCCAGGCTTTCCAACGCCTCTGCGCAGTCGGTGGATGCGGTGGAACTCAAGCTCGTGGACGGCCAGACCATCATCTGGGGCAACGCGGGGGAGAAGGAGCTCAAGGCCAAAGTACTGGCTGCACTCCTGAAGGTTCCCGCCGATCCCAAGAACCCCGTCAAGGTTTATGATGTCAGCGTACCCCGGCACCCGGTGACGCGCTGAAGGGTTTATTTCCGGTATTAATCCGACACGCGGAGCCGGTTATTGAATGTGGCAGGCAGAGGAAATACCGTCACAGACATGAGTTACTTGACATAACTATAACCTTCAACTCGAAGGTTAAGGTTACTGGCTTCAAGCTCTCCATCAGTTTTCGCAATAAGACACGAACAAGGGACACGTAACGTGGCAGCTCCGCAGAATTACTTGGCCGTCATCAAAGTCGTCGGCATCGGCGGCGGTGGCGTGAACGCAGTCAACCGCATGATCGAGGTCGGCCTCCGAGGCGTTGAATTCATCGCCATCAATACCGACGCCCAGGCCCTGCTCATGAGTGACGCGGACGTGAAGCTCGACGTCGGACGCGAGCTGACCCGCGGGCTCGGTGCAGGCGCCAACCCGGAGGTGGGCAAGCAGGCCGCCGAGGACCACGCTGACGAGATCGAGGAAGTGCTTCGCGGCGCGGACATGGTCTTCGTCACGGCCGGCGAAGGCGGTGGCACCGGCACCGGCGGCGCTCCCGTGGTCGCCCGCATTGCCCGTTCGCTGGGTGCGCTGACCATCGGCGTGGTCACCCGTCCCTTCACGTTCGAGGGCCGCCGCCGTGCCGGTTCCGCGGAGGCCGGAATCGACGCCCTCCGGGACGAGGTGGACACCCTCATCGTGATCCCCAACGACCGGCTCCTGTCCATCAGCGACCGCAACGTGTCGGTCCTGGACGCCTTCCGCTCAGCAGACCAGGTGCTCCTCTCGGGTGTCCAGGGCATCACGGACCTCATCACCACCCCGGGCCTGATCAACCTCGACTTCGCCGACGTGAAGTCCGTCATGCAGGGTGCCGGCTCCGCGCTGATGGGCATCGGCTCTGCCCGGGGTGAAGACCGGGCCGTCAAGGCAGCCGAGCTGGCCATTGCGTCGCCGCTGCTGGAAGCGTCCATCGACGGCGCACATGGTGTCCTCTTGTCCATCCAGGGCGGCTCAGACCTTGGCCTGTTCGAGATCAACGAAGCCGCACGCCTGGTCCAGGAAGTTGCCCACCCGGAGGCGAACATCATCTTCGGCGCAGTGATCGACGATGCGCTCGGCGACGAGGCCCGCGTCACGGTCATTGCTGCCGGCTTCGACGACGTCAAGGCCACCTCGCCGTCCATGGACCAGTCGCAGCCCCAGGTGGCTCCCCAGCGGCCCGCCGCTCCGGCAGCCGCCCCCGCGCCGTCGCAGGCACCCTCCGCCGGAAACCACCAGGTGCACGTCCAGCCGGTCCACGCAGGTGTAGGTGCAGCAGGCCTCAGTAACTGGGGGCAGCAGCGCCCGTCGGCCGTCCCGGCCGATTCCGGCTTCGACGTTGACCTTCCCTCCGTCGTGGAACCGGACCTCACCGGCAGCCGCTCGGATGACCTGGATGTCCCCGACTTCCTGAAGTAGGCCGCGGCTTGTTCCATTGGCGGGCCGAGATCCTTCCGGGGGTCTCGGCCGCTTTTACTGACAGCGGCGCAGGGAATCTCGCCCTGCACGTGGGCGACGACCCCGGCGCCGTGCAGCGGCGGCGGGAACAGCTCGAAGCCGCGGTGGGAATCGAACCCCGCAGCCTGCGGTTCATGAACCAGGTGCACGGCACCACGGTGGCCGTTATGGACCGGGGGAGCGGCACGCCGGAAGCAGATGCGATAGTTTCACGTTCCCAGCCGCTGGCTGTCATGGTGGCTGACTGCATCCCGCTCCTGCTGGCGGGAACGTCAGCTGACGGTCCCGTCATGGCCGCCGTCCACGCCGGGAGGCCCGGCGTGGCCAACGGGGTTATCCCCTCCGCCGTGCACGCCATGAAATCGCTCGGCGCGTCGGACATCCGCGCCTGGCTCGGTCCGTCCATTTGCGGCACGTGCTACGAGGTGCCTCCTGCGTTGCGGGACGAGGTGGCCGCGGCGGTGCCCGCCACCTGGTCCACGACCTCCTGGGGAACCCCGGCGCTGGACCTTCCGGCCGGCGCGCGCAGCCAGCTGGAAGACGCCGGGGTTGGCGTTGAATACGCCGGTCCCTGCACCCTGGAAACAGGTTCCCTCTACTCCTACCGCCGGGACTCCGGCACGGGTCGTTTCGCCGGTGTTGTCTGGTGCCATGACTGACGCCGCGTTGAACGACGGCGGTGCAGGGGCAGTGGATCCGCGCACTGCCGAGCTGGCCGGGCGGCTCGAAGCAGTCCGGCGCCGGATCACCGTGGCCGCGGCGGCGGCCGGCAGGGCGGACAGGCTGCCGACCCTGATTGTGGTCACCAAGTTCCATCCCACGGAGGACATCCGGCGGCTCGCCGCCCTGGGAGTCACCGACGTCGGGGAAAACAGGGACCAGGAGGCTGCGGCGAAGGCGGAAATCCTGGCCGATTGCGCGCTTACCTGGCACTTTGTGGGCCAACTGCAGACAAAAAAGGCCAAATCGGTGGTCCGCTACGCTTCGGCCGTGCACTCGGTGGACCGGCCCCAGCTCGTGGATGCCCTGGCGAAGGCGGCGCAGAACGAGCGTGTCGCGGCAGGGCGCGCGCCCCTGGACTGCTTCATCCAGGTCAACCTTGAAGACCATGCCGGTGCGCACCGGGGAGGTGCCGACCCCGGCGACGTGCTGCTCCTGGCGGACCGGATTGCCGCGGCCGAAGGCCTGCGACTGGCCGGCGTGATGGCAGTGGCCCCCTTGGGCGCCCCACCGGAGGCTGCCTTCGAAAAGCTGGCCGGAGTCTCTGCGCGGCTGGTGGCGCACCACCCAGGGGCTGCCGCCATTTCCGCCGGCATGAGCCAGGACCTTGAAGCAGCCATCGTGTTCGGGGCGACACACCTGCGAATCGGGTCCGATATTCTCGGATCGCGTCCAGCCGTGGGGTAGCGTCGGAGCTATTGCAAGTGATGGGCGGGGGACTTCAATGCTGTCAAGTCAT
Organism: Pseudarthrobacter sp. NKDBFgelt; assembly: GCF_046097905.1. NCBI lineage: Bacteria > Bacillati > Actinomycetota > Actinomycetes > Micrococcales > Micrococcaceae > Pseudarthrobacter > Pseudarthrobacter sp. NKDBFgelt. Next base: position 25,039 of record NZ_JBJURL010000027.1, read on the forward strand.
TGGGCGGCCCGCTTACGGGACACGATTAGGAGTCGACCATGGCCGGCGCTCTGCGCAAGACAATGATCTATCTTGGGCTCGCCGACGGCGATGAGCATTACGAGTCCGAGCAACAGACAACACGTAAGGATGAGGACGAAACTATGGAAGCTGACCGCGAGGAGCGCCGTGCACCTGCACCCGTCCGTGAGGTCAGCCGCGAAACGTCCTACACCCCCGAAGAGGAATACCGCGCCCCAGTGACCCCCATCAAACGTGCGGCCTCGAGCCGCGAAGAGACCAGCGGGCTTCGCCAGATCACCACCATCCACCCGCGCTCCTACAATGATGCCAAGCTCATCGGTGAGAGCTTCCGGGACGGCATTCCGGTGATTATGAACGTCACGGACATGGGCGAGGCTGACGCCAAGCGCCTGGTGGACTTCTCCGCAGGACTGGTCTTCGGACTCCGTGGAAGCATCGAGCGGGTCACCAACAAGGTCTTCCTGCTGTCGCCGTCGTACGTTGAAGTCATCGGTGACGACAAGAAAATCAGCGAAACGCAGGCCAGTTTCTTCAACCAAAGCTGAACCTCGGTCAGCATGCGGATGCCAGGCAGGGACACCTGTCTGGCATCTGTGTTGAAATAGACGGGACACATCGGCAGGAAGCCGCGGTACACAGATGAACATGGAGATATGAGTTAAGTCATGGGAATTGCTTTCGGACTTGTCTATCTCGCGCTGCTCCTGTTCTTCGTTGCCCTGATCATCCGCCTGGTCTTCGACTGGGTGCAGATGTTCGCCCGTGAATGGCGTCCGCGGGGCGTCGCCCTGGTGGCCGCCCACGCGGTGTACTCCATCACCGATCCGCCACTGAAGGTACTGCGCCGGGTGATCCCGCCCCTGCGACTTGGCGGCATCTCCCTGGACCTGGGCTTCCTGGTTCTGTTCATCGCCGTCAGCATTGCGATGGGAATCACAAGGGGCCTTGCCTGATTTACCCCTATAGACCTAGCAGCACAGGGTGGACCCGTCCGGGAACAGCTACTGTGAAGCGAAGAAACTCACGTTTGACACCCCAGTGTTGAATTAGAGTAACCAGACCAAATTTAGGTACCGTAGTTTTGACGGCCGGAAGGCCTACTGACTAACCAGACCAGTGAGGTGACCAGATGGCTTTGACGCCAGAAGACGTTGTCAACAAGCGCTTTCAGCCGACCAAGTTCCGCGAAGGGTACGACCAGGACGAAGTCGATGACTTCCTGGACGAGATCGTCGTTGAACTCCGCCGCCTGAACCAGGAGAACGACGAACTTCGCAAGAAGCTCGCCGAGGCCGGTTCCAGCGTGCCGGCCAGCTCGGCCGCCGCTCCCGTTGTGGAGAAGGTCCCCGCGCCCGTCAAGGCCGACAAGGATGAGGCACGCGAGAAGGCGGAAGCCGACGCCAAGGCTGCCGAAGCCAGCAAGAAAAAGGACGTCCAGCCGGCCGCCGCTGCAGCCCCTGCCGCCTCCACCCCCGCCGCCGTCGCAACACCTTCTGCCGAGTCCGCAGCCGGCCTCCTGGCCATGGCCCAGCAGATGCACGACCGCCACGTGGCCGACGGACAGGCCCAGAAGGACAAGATCATCGCCGAGGCGCAGATCGAAGCCAGCAGCCTGGTCAACGATGCACAGGAGAAGTCCCGCAAGATCCTGGGCGCCCTCGAGCAGCAGCGTTCGGTCCTGGAGCGCAAGGTAGAGCAGCTCCGTGGCTTCGAGCGCGACTACCGTTCACGCCTGAAGGCCTACATCGAAGGCCAGCTGCGCGACCTCGACGCCCGCGGTTCTGTGGCTACGCCGGAAGTCAGCGAAGCCAACTAGTCCGTCAAAGCACGTATTCTGAAAGCCGGTGGCTGAGGATTCCTCGGCCACCGGCTTTTGGCATTGACACCTGTTGTACGAATGAAAGCACCATGACTGACGAACTTGCTGCGGATCCCGCACGCCCTGTCCCACCCTCACCGCGACCGCGCCGGGCGGTGCTGTTCTCCGTCTTCGCCGGGTTCGCCCTCTTTGCCTACGTCCTGGACCAGGTCACCAAGCTATGGGTCACCTCCAGCATGGTGGAGGGCGAACGGATCCCCGTGTTCCCCCCGCTCCTGCACTGGTACTTCATCCGCAACTCGGGCGCGGCCTTTTCCATTGGCGAGAACGTCACCTGGGTGTTTTCGATCATCATGGCCGCGGTGTCCGTGGCGATTCTCTTCCAGGTCCGCAAGCTGGGCTCAGTCTGGTGGTCCCTGGCGCTGGGCCTGCTCCTGGGAGGCGCGCTCGGCAACCTGACCGACCGGCTGTTCCGGGAACCGTCCTTCGGCATGGGCCACGTGGTGGACTTTATCCAGCTCCCCAATTTTGCCATCTTCAACATCGCGGACTCGGCGGTGGTGTCCGCCGTCGCCATCATCTGCATCCTGACGCTGCGCGGCATCACCCTCGATGGAAGCAGGCTTACCCCTGAAAGCAAGGACAAGTCCGGCGATGCCTGAAGCGATGCCTGAGCAGGTTATTGTTGCCGACGAGTACGGGGGAACCCGTGCCGACGCCGGACTCGCGGCCCTCCTGGGCATCTCACGGTCCCTTGCCGCGTCCCTCCTTGCAGAGGGCCATGTAGAGAGCAGGGGCAAGCCGCTGGGCAAGTCGGCAAAGCTGGTGGCGGGCGATGTCCTCAAGGTCAGCATGCCGGAACGGCGTGACCCGCTGGAAGTCGTGGAGGAAATTGTGGAAGGCCTGAAGATACTGCTGGACGACGAGGATTTCGTCGTCGTCGACAAACCGGTCGGCGTGGCCGCGCACCCCTCACCGGGATGGGTGGGGCCCACGGTGGTGGGAGGCCTCGCAGGGGCCGGCTACCGCATCTCCACCTCCGGGTCGCCGGAGCGGGCAGGCATCGTGCACCGGCTGGACGTCGGGACATCCGGCGTGATGGTGGTGGCAAAGTCGGAGCGTGCCTATACGGCCCTGAAGAGGGCCTTCAAGGAGCGGACGGTGGACAAGGTCTACCACGCGGTGGTGCAGGGCCTGCCCGACCCCCTGGCGGGAACCATCGACGCGCCCATCGGCCGGCATCCCGGGCATGACTGGCGCTTCGCGGTGATCGAGGACGGACGCCCGTCTGTCACGCACTACGAAGTGATTGAAGCTTTCGGCAAGGCCAGCCTGGTGGAAGTCCACCTGGAAACGGGCCGCACCCACCAGATCCGCGTCCACTTTTCCGCTCTCCGGCATCCCTGTGCCGGAGATCTCACCTACGGCGCCGACCCGCGGCTGGCCGCCACCCTCGGCCTGACCCGGCAGTGGCTGCACGCCCGCGAACTGGGGTTCGACCACCCGGTGACGGGCGAGCGCGTCCGGGTCGCCAGCGACTACCCGCAGGACCTGGCCTATGCCCTGGAAGTCCTCGGGTCCGGGCAGGTCTAGCGCTTTCGCCGCCTGTCCGGCGCATAGAATAGTGCGGTGACTTCCAGCAATGACTCGTTTGTCCATCTCCACAACCACACCGAGTACTCGATGCTGGACGGCGCCGCCAGGCTGGGTGAGCTGTTCGACGAGACCGAGCGGCTGGGGATGCCCGCACTCGCAACCACCGACCACGGCTACCTTTTCGGCGCCTTCGACTTCTGGAAGAAGGCCACTGACAAGGGGATCAAGCCGATCATCGGCGTCGAAGCCTATGTGACCCCGGGAACGGCCCGCGGCGACAAGAGCCGCGTGCGCTGGGGCGAGGAGCACCAGCGCAAGGACGATATTTCGGGCGGCGGTTCCTACACCCACATGACCCTGCTCAGTTACAACAATGCGGGCATGCGGAACCTGTTCCGGGCTTCCTCCATCGCCTCGCTGGACGCCGTGTTCGGGAAATGGCCACGCCTGGACCGGGAACTGCTCAACACCTACTCCGAGGGATTGATTGCCACCACCGGCTGCCCCTCCGGGGAGATCCAGACCCGGCTCCGGCTGGGACAGTACCGTGAGGCGCTGGAAGCGGCCGCGGAGTTCAGGGACATCTTCGGGGCCGAGAACTACTTCTGTGAGCTCATGGACCACGGGCTGGACATCGAGCGGCGCGTCACCGGCGACCTGCTGCGGCTCGCCAAGGATCTGAACCTTCCCCTGGTGGCCACCAACGACCTCCACTACACCCACGAGCACGACGCCAAGGCCCACGAGGCCCTGCTGGCCATCCAGTCCGGGTCCACCCTCCTGGAGCCCACTTACGACAACGGCGGTTCACGCTTTGCCTTCTCCGGCAGCGGCTATTACCTGAAGTCCCCGCAGGAAATGCGGGAACTGTTCCGCGACCACCCGGACGCCTGCGACAACACGCTCCTCATCGCCGAGCGCTGCGAGGTGTCCTTCAATACCGGTGCTAACTACATGCCGCGTTTCCCCTGCCCGCCGGGGGAGGACGAAACGTCCTGGCTGGTGAAAGAGGTTGCCACGGGGCTCGAGTACCGCTATCCGGGCGGCGTCCCCGACGACGTCCGCGCCCAGGCTGACTACGAGCTGGGTGTCATCACCTCGATGGGTTTCCCCGGGTACTTCCTGGTGGTGGCGGACTTCATCAACTGGGCCAAGAACAACGGCATCCGGGTTGGTCCCGGCCGTGGGTCCGGTGCCGGTTCCATGGTGGCGTATGCCATGCGCATCACGGACCTCGACCCGCTGCGGCACGGCCTGATCTTCGAACGGTTCCTGAACCCGGACCGCGTTTCGATGCCCGACTTCGACGTCGACTTCGATGACCGGCGCCGGTCCGAGGTCATCGACTATGTGACCCGGAAGTACGGCGACGAACGCGTGGCCATGATCGTCACGTACGGCACCATCAAGACCAAGCAGGCGCTGAAGGACTCCTCCCGCGTGCTGGGCTATCCGTTCAGCATGGGCGAGCAGCTAACCAAGGCGCTGCCCCCGGCCGTAATGGCCAAGGACATTCCTCTGGCGGACATCCAGAACCCGGACGCCAAGCGCTACGGCGAGGCTGGCGACTTCCGCCAGCTGATCAGCACCGACCCGGAAGCTGCGAAAGTCTTCGAGACGGCGCTGGGCATTGAGGGCCTTAAGCGGCAGTGGGGCGTCCACGCAGCCGGCGTCATCATGTCCTCGGACCCGATCATCGACGTCATCCCCATCATGCGCCGTATCCAGGACGGCCAGGTCATCACCCAGTTCGACTACCCCACGTGCGAGGGCCTGGGGCTGATCAAGATGGACTTCCTGGGCCTGCGGAACCTGACGATCATTTCCGACGCCCTGGAAAACATCAAGATGAACCGCGGCATCGACCTGGACCTCGAGTCGTTGGAACTGGATGACGCCCCGTCCTACGAGCTCCTGGCCCGAGGCGACACCCTGGGCGTGTTCCAGCTCGACGGCGGGCCCATGCGGTCCCTGCTCAAGCTGATGAAGCCTGACAACTTCGAAGACATTTCCGCCGTGCTTGCCCTGTACCGTCCCGGGCCCATGGGCGCCAACGCGCACACGGACTACGCGCTCCGCAAGAACGGGATCCAGGAAGTCATCCCGATCCACCCCGAACTGAAGGAACCGCTCGCGGAGATCCTTGGCGGAACCTACGGCCTGATCGTGTACCAGGAGCAGGTCATGGCGGTGGCGCAGAAACTGGCCGGATACTCGCTGGGCCAGGCGGACATCCTGCGCCGCGCCATGGGCAAGAAAAAGAAATCGGAGCTGGACAAGCAGTTCGCAGGGTTCTCCCAGGGCATGCAGGACAACGGCTACTCAATGGAGGCCGTCAAGACCCTGTGGGACATCCTGCTTCCCTTCTCCGACTACGCCTTCAACAAGGCACACTCCGCCGCCTACGGCGTGATCTCCTACTGGACTGCATACCTCAAGGCCCACTATGCGCCGGAGTACATGGCCGCGCTGCTGACGTCGGTGGGGGATGACAAGGACAAGTCGGCGATCTACCTTAACGAGTGCCGCCGCATGGGCATCACGGTGCTGCCGCCGGACGTCAACGAGTCCGCACTGAACTTCACCCCTGTGGGCAACGACATCCGCTTCGGCATGGGCGCCATCCGCAACGTGGGCGTGAACGTGGTGGAGGCCATGGTGGCCGCCCGCGAAAGCGAGGGCGCGTATACCTCCTTCAAGGATTACCTGATGAAGGTCCCGGCGGTGGTCTGCAACAAGCGGACCATCGAATCACTCATCAAGTCCGGCGCCTTCGATTCGCTGGGCCACCACCGCCGGGCTCTGGCCATGATCCATGAAGAGGCCATCGACTCCGTCATCACACTCAAGCGGAATGAGGCGATCGGACAGTTCGATCTCTTCGCCGGGTTCGACGAAGCCGAATCCGAGTCATCCCTGAGTATCGAGATCCCCGACCTGCCGGAGTGGGAGAAGAAGGACAAACTGTCCTTCGAACGGGACATGCTCGGACTTTACGTCTCGGACCATCCGCTGCAGGGCCTGGAGGGATTGCTCAGCCAGCACGCGGAGATGAGCATTACCTCCGTCCTCGGCGAAGACGGGCCGCAGGACGGCGCCATCATCACCATTGCGGGAATGATCACCTCGCTGAGCCGGCGCATTGCCAAAGCCAGCGGCAACGCGTACGCCCGGGCCGAGGTGGAGGACCTTGGCGGTTCCATGGAAGTCATGTTCTTCGGCCAGGTCTACGGACCCATCGCCTCTGTCCTTGCGGAGGACCTGATCGTGGTGGTCAAAGGGCGCCTGCAGAAACGTGACGACGGTGCCATCACCCTGAACTGCATGGAACTGTCCGTTCCGGACCTCAGCGAGGGGCTCAACGGGCCGCTGGTGATTACCATGCCTACCTACAAAGCCACCGAGGCTGTGGTCACCGAACTGGGCGACGTCCTCCGCACGCACCGCGGCAACTCCGAAGTGCGCCTACACCTGCAGGGCGACACGCGGACGGAAGTCATGGGACTGCCGGTCCACCTCCGCGTGAACCCCAGCCCGTCACTGTTCGGCGACCTGAAGGTGCTGCTCGGCCCGGCCTGCCTGGACGCCTAAGCGGCCTCCTTGCGAAAGGAGGACGAAGGAAGGACGACGACGGAAAGCACGTCCCGTCGTCGTCCGCGGGTAGTAGGGGACTGCTAGATCTCGTAGTCCAGCGGGACGGGCTGGCCGTACGCGCCGCCGTGGTACAGCAGGGGTGAGCCGTCGCCGCCCACCTGGCCGTCCACCACCTGGACCACCACGACGGCATTGTTCTCGAAGGACAGCCGCATCTGCACTTCGCCGATCAGCCAGCCAGCCACGTCCTTCAGGATGGGCACCCCGTGCGGACCGGTTTCCCAGTGGTCGCCCTCAAAACGGTTGCCGGCGCCCGCGAACCGGTCGGCAAGCTGCATGTTTTCGAGGCCCAGCATGTGGACCCCCAGGTAGGTGGTGTTGGCGACGGCCGGCCACGACCTGGAGCTGCGGGCCATATTGAACGTGAAGCGCGGAGGCTGCGCGGAGAGCGAGGCCACGGAGGTGGCGGTAAAGCCGTAGGGCTGGTCCTGGTAGTTCACCGTGATGATGGCGACGCCGGCAGCGTGGCGCCGGAACATCTCCCGGAACGTCCGCTCGAACGGAACGTCATTAGTTGTCACGGAAACTCCTGGTGGCTGGAAAGTCGGGTACGTGTGCTCTCCTTCAAGGGTATGGCTCTGCCGTGCCGGCAGTGAATTCCCGGAAGGCCCGGGTCCGGCGATGGACGCCGCAGACATTTGTTAAGGTTTGTTGCATGACGAAAGCCACCCGCCGCTCACGCCCGCGGCTGCCCTGGGCGATGCTGGTGATTCCGGCAGCGGCAGGTGTCCCCCTGGGCATCCTTTGGTGGATTCTGGCGCCCGGGGGCCTGAACCTGATCACCAGGGACCCGGCCTTCGGCAGTGGAACCAATCCGGATGTCTGGCTGCCGCGGGACCTGACGCTGGCAGGACTGCTGGTTCTTGCCGGATGCCTCCTGGCCGTTGTCCTCGCGGACAAGAAACGGGCGGATCCGCAGGCGGACCTGGTGGCGGGCCTGGCGGGAGCCTTGTGCGGGGCAGCCCTGGCCTGGCAGGCAGGGCTGCTGGCCGCGCAGCTGTGGGCGCCTGCAGTTGATGCCTCAGCCAACGCCAGCATTGCCTTTTCGCTGCGCGCCTGGCCGGTGCTGCTCCTGTGGCCCGCCGCCACGGCCGTCTCGGTTTTCGTGCTGGAGCTTCTCGACCTCATGAGCCGGAAGCCGGCGGCTGACCACGAGAGTCGCCGGACGCTGTGGCAGGGCCAGTAAAATAGGCCAGTGACCATTTCTTCGGAGAACTCCGCCAGCCCAGCCGCCACCGCCGCCGTGGACTTCCGCACCGTTGACCTGCGCGGCCAAAGCCTCACCCTCGCCGGACTCCGGGCCGCCGTGCCGCGGGCCCAGGGCCAGACCGTGGCCGATGCCGAGGCGAAGGTCCAGGACATCATTTCGGCTGTCCGGCAGGGAGGTTTCGCGGCGCTGGGCGAACTCGCCCGGCGTTTTGACGGCGTGGCGCAGGACCACCCGCTGGTTCCCGCGGAGGCCCTGGCCTCCGCACTGGAGGAGCTGGACCCGTCCGTCCGCGGCGCGCTGGAGGAATCCATCAGCCGGGCCCGCCGGTTCGCTGACGGCCAGCGACCGCGCAATATCGAGGTACAGCTCGGCGACGGCGCAGTGGTGGCGCAGAACTGGGTGCCGGTGGCGCGCGTGGGACTCTATGTCCCGGGCGGCCTCGCCGTCTACCCCTCCTCCGTGATCATGAACGTCGTCCCGGCCCTCGCTGCAGGCGTCCAGTCCATCGCCCTGGCGTCCCCTCCGCAAAAAGAGTTCGGCGGCCTGCCCCACCCCACCATCCTTGCCGCTGCCGCGCTGTTGGGCATCACCGAGGTGTATGCCATCGGCGGCGCCCACGCCATCGCCGCGTTCGCCTACGGTGTCCCTGCAACGGAGGCCGGCCCGGCCCTGGAGGCGGTGGACGTCGTGACCGGACCGGGCAACATCTTTGTCGCCACCGCCAAGCGTCTGGTCAAAGGCGTGGTGGGGATCGACTCGGAGGCGGGCACCACGGAAATCGCGATCCTTGCAGACTCCACGGCCCAGCCCCGCCTGGTGGCGGCCGACCTCATCAGCCAGGCCGAGCACGACCCCAAGGCAGCATCCGTGCTGATCACGGATTCCGAGGACCTCGCCGCCGCTGTCCGTGCCGAGCTCGACCGGCAGGCCGCGGCCACCAGGCACTCCGCCCGCGTCCGCGAGGCGCTGTCCGGCCCGCAGTCCGGGGTGGTCCTGGTGGACAACCTTGAACAGGGCATTGCAGCGTGCGACGCCTACGCAGCAGAACACCTGGAGATCATGACGCAGGATGCCCCGGGCGTTGCCGCCAGGATCAGGAATGCCGGTGCCATCTTTGTGGGCGACTACAGCCCTGTCAGCCTGGGGGACTACTGCGCCGGCTCCAACCACGTCCTGCCCACCAGCGGCACGGCTGCCTTCTCGTCCGGCCTGAACGTCACCACGTTCCTGCGGGCCATCCAGGTGGTGAACTACACCCGTGACGCATTGGCGGAGGTCAGCGGCCACATTGTCAGCCTTTCCGGGGCCGAGGACCTTCCCGCGCACGGGGATGCGGTCACCGTCCGGTTCACCTGACATCCGCCCAAAAAGCCGACATGTAGTGGTGGCAACCACAACATGTAGTACTTACACGCTTGTTATTAGCCGGAGCAGGGACGTAAACTGGGAGACGGCGCACTTGCGCCTGCAGATTTGGTTTCGCTGGCACACGTCCTGGGAGAGGGAGGCACGATGTACTGTCCGTTCTGCCGCAACCCCGATTCCCGGGTGGTGGACAGTCGAATGGCGGATGACGGCTCGGCCATCCGGCGCCGCCGCCAGTGCCCGGAGTGCGGACGCAGGTTCACCACCGTTGAAACCACCAGCCTTTCCGTGATCAAGCGCTCCGGCGTGGGCGAGCCCTTCAGCCGCAGCAAGGTGATCAACGGCGTGCGCAAAGCCTGCCAGGGGCGTCCGGTCAGCGAGGACGACCTCGCGCTGCTGGCGCAGGAAGTGGAAGAGCAGATCCGTTCCTCCGGCGCCGCGGAAATCGACGCCCACGAGGTGGGACTGGTCATCCTCGGACCCCTGCAGAAGCTGGATAAGGTCGCCTACCTCCGCTTTGCGAGCGTCTACCAGGCCTTCGAATCCCTTGAGGATTTTGAGACTGCCATTGCCCTGCTCCGCCAGGAAGAACAGGACGCCCGGGGCATTGCCGCGAAGGGCGCCAAGACCTCCGAGAAGAGCCCCCTGTAAACTCCGGTGGCGGCAGCGGAGGGGAAGCCGAAGCCGCCACCGGCACTCCGGTCCGGCGAAAAGAAGGCCAGCCCCAAGGAAAACCCACATGACGGCCGCCCCCTGCGCGCCCGCGGACCCAAGGCCGCGCGGACAACACGGGATGTATCTGCCGCATCTGCACGCTTAAAACATCCGTGCCGCCGTCGCCTGTTGGATCGCTGCGACGACGGCACGGCACCCGCGCTACTTGGCGAGCTTGTGCTTCAATGCAATTTCGATCGCGGCGCCCACGATGCCTGCCTCGTTGCGGAGGACCGCCGGCACGATCGGCGTGCGCAGCCGCAGGTTGGGCAGGTACTCGTCAGCGCGCTTGGAAATGCCGCCGCCCACGATGAACAGTTCGGGCGAGAACAGGAACTCAACGTGGGAGAAGTAGCGCTGCAGCAGCACGCTGTACTCGTCCCAGGACAGGCCATCGCGTTCGCGGGCTACTGCGGAGGCTTTGGTTTCGGCGTCGTGCCCGTCGATTTCGAGGTGGCCAAGTTCAGCATTGGGGACGAGCTTGCCGTCGAAGATGAAGGCGGAGCCGATTCCGGTGCCGAGCGTGATCACCAGGACCGTGCCCTTGACACCTGCACCGGCGCCATAGCGCGCCTCGGCCAGGCCTGCGGCGTCGGCGTCGTTGATAACTTCAACGGGCCGGCCCAGGCGGGCAGTCAGGAGCGCATCGATGTCCGTGTTGAGCCAGCCCTTGTCCACGTTGGCGGCTGAGTGGACCACGCCGTGCTGGATGATGCCGGGGAAGGTCACGCCGACGGGAGAGCCGGCAGCGGGCGCCTCGGGCCGGGCGGACAGCTCGGAAACCACCAGCGCCACGGCTTCGGCAACTGATTCAGGGGTGGCTGGCTGCGGGGTGGGAACCCGGAACCGTTCCCCCAGCAGTTTGCCCTTCTTCAGGTCGACGATGCCGCCCTTGATTCCGGTACCTCCGATGTCGATGCCGATCAGCGGGGCGTTCTTGTGCGACTTCTCGTCCTTCTTGGCCAATGGGTTTTCCGTTCGTGGCAGGGGCGGGCAGGGTAGCGGCGGCCGGTGGCCGGCCGGGAAAAGATGTCCGGTCAGGAACCGGGAAGGGTAGGGCCGTGGTGCGTGGGTCTTGGTGGTGCCAGGGTGGCCGGGCTAGGGCAGCGTGAGGATTTCCGCGCCTGAGTCCGTGACCAGCAGCGTGTGCTCGAACTGGGCAGTGCGCTTCCGGTCCTTGGTGACAACGGTCCAGTCATCGGCCCACATGTCCCATTCCACGGTGCCGAGGGTGAGCATCGGTTCAATTGTGAAGACCATGCCGGCCTCGATCACGGTGTTGTAGGCAGGTGCCGCGTCATAGTGCGGGATGATGAGCCCAGTGTGGAAGGCTTCGCCCACGCCGTGCCCGGTGAAATCACGGACAACACCATAGCCGAAGCGCTTGGCATAGGACTGGATTGCCCTGCCGATGACGTTGATTTCCCGTCCGGGAGCCACAGCCTTGATGGCCCGGTTCAGTGACTCCTGCGTGCGTTCCACCAGCAGCCGTGATTCCTCGTCCACGTCGCCCACCAGGAAGGTGTAGTTCGTGTCCCCGTGGACTCCGTTGATGAAGGCGGTGATGTCGATGTTGAGGATGTCGCCGTCCCGGACCACTGTGCTGTCCGGGATGCCATGGCAAATGACCTCATTCAGGGAGGAGCACAGTGACTTCGGGAAGCCCCGGTAGCCGAGGGTGGACGGGTAGGCGTGGTGGTCAAGGAGGAACTCGTGGCCCACTTTGTCCAGCTGGTCGGTGGTGACGCCGGGCTGGATGTGCTTGCCCACCTCCACGATGGCCTGTGCTGCGATCTTCCCCGCGATCCGGATCTTCTCGATGGTTTCGGGGGTTTTGACCTCCGACCCGGTGAATTTCGCCGGTGCGGGCCTGCCGACGTACTCCGGCCGGGGGATGGACGCCGGTACGGGACGCTGCGGACCTATGGTTCCCGGGGTGAGGGTGCCGATGGGTGCAGTCGAGGCAAGGGAAGGCATAGATTGATCATATAAGGCAGTGCAGAACGCCTAACAACCGGAAGCCGCGCGGGGCCTGCGTAAGAATTTAAGTTACGCGGGTCACGCCGCAGCTTTCCCGCCGCCGGAACGAGGAGCAACGATGACTGAGTACTGGTACAACGTCAATACGCATGAGATCGAAGAGGACCGGCTGTCCGACTGGAGCCAGCTGATCGGACCGTACAAAACGCGGGAGGAAGCCGAGCACGCGCTGGAAAAGGTGCGCGCCCGCAATGAGGCTTGGGAAAAGGACGACGACGACTGACAGTCGGCCGGGCAGGCTGGCCGGGTGCCGGCCGCCTGTTCCGTCGGCGCCTTTTAGAACGAGTGTTCCGGCCCGGGGAACTGTCCTGACCTGACGTCCTCGCCATACTGCGTGGCCGCGTCCATAAGTGTGCTGCGCAGGTCTGCGTACTGCTTGACGAACTTGGCCATCCGCCCGCCGCGCAGCCCGGCCATGTCCTGCCAGACAAGCACCTGTCCGGTTGTTTCCTTGCCCGCGCCGATGCCCACCGTGGGGACGGGAACAGCCGCGTCCACGGCGGCTGCCGTCCCGGCTGGGACCATCTCCATCAGCACGCAGAATGCCCCCGCCTCAGCGAGGGCGACCGCGTCATCGATAAGGCGCTGCGCATCGTCGCCGCGGCCCTGCACGCGGTAACCGCCGAGGGCATGCTCGCTCTGCGGGGTGAAACCGATGTGTGCCATGACCGGAATGCCGGCCTGGACCATGGCCTTTACCGTGGGCGCATAGTAGGCGCCGCCCTCGATCTTGACCGCGTGCGCCAGGCCTTCCTTGAGGAATCGGACGCCGGCGCCGACTGCCTGTTCCGCGGACACCTCATAGCTGCCGAACGGCAGGTCGGCCACGATGAGCGCGCGCTTGGCGCTGCGTGCTACGGCGCGGCAGAGGGGCAGCAGTTCGTCCACAGTGACCGGAAGGCTGGTCTCGTTGCCGAACACGTTGTTCGAGGCCGAGTCGCCGACCAGGAGAACTTCTATTCCGGCGGCATCAAAAATTTCAGCCGTGTACTGCTCGTAGGCAGTCAGCATGGCGAACTTGGTACCGTCCCTCTTGGCCTGCTGCAGGTGGTGGATGCGCACCTTGGCCGGCTTCTGCTGCGCCGCAGCCGCAGGCGCAGCTGCCTGGCCCGGCCCGCTGCCGTAGGGGGCGGGGACGTCGGCGGACATGCTGGAATCGGAGCTGTTGCTTGAGGACATGGCATGAGCGTAGTGGGGGAGCCGCTGTCCTAGCTAGCGCGGGCCGGAGGCTCACCTGGTGATAAGGGTCATAAGGGCTGGCCTGCGGCGGGTCCCGACGGTGCGCACAGCCGGGTTGCGCGGCTTAAATCCGGAGGCCGGGCGTTAACGCTGTGTTACGCGCGGCGCAGGCTTCAGCATCGGCGCCGAATGCTTAGTACAGTGTTGGTGAACTGCTGCCGGCTTCCCTTTACTGCGGGCCCGGAGCATGGACGTTGACCGGAGAAGAGGCCATCATGGACCGCCAGCAAGAGTTTGTCCTGCGCACAATCGAAGAGCGCGACGTACGTTTCGTGCGGCTGTGGTTCACCGACGTCGTGGGTTCGCTCAAGTCCGTGGCACTTGCCCCTGCCGAGGTTGAGGGTGCGTTCGAGGAAGGACTGGGCTTCGACGGCTCCGCCATTGAAGGCCTGGCCCGGGTGTTCGAGTCAGACATGCTGGCCCAGCCCGATCCTTCCACCTTCCAGATCCTGCCGTGGCGCGGGGAGACGGAACAGACCTCGCGGATGTTCTGCGACATCCTCACCCCGGACGGCGAACCGTCCGCCGCGGATCCCCGCAACGTCCTGAAGCGGACCCTCGCCAAGGCCGCCGACATGGGCTTCACCTGCTACACCCACCCCGAAATCGAGTTCTACCTCCTCAAGTCCCAGGAACCCGGCCCGGACGGCGCCCCCGTGCCCGTGGACGAGGGCGGCTATTTTGACCATGTTCCCGGCGGCGTGGCCCAGGACTTCCGCCGGACAGCTGTCACCATGCTCGAATCCGTGGGTATCTCCGTGGAATTCAGCCACCACGAGGCTGGTCCCGGCCAGAACGAAATAGACCTGCGCTACGCGGACGCCCTGCAGACCGCGGACAACATCATGACTTTCCGCACCGTCATCAAGGAAGTGGCGCTGCAGCAGGGCACCTACGCCACCTTCATGCCCAAACCGTTCACCGCCCACCCGGGCTCCGGCATGCACACGCACTTCTCGCTGTTCGAAGGCGACACCAACGCGTTCTACGAGGCCGGCGCCGAATTCCAGCTCTCAAAGACCGCCCGCCAATTCATCGCCGGCATCCTCAAGCACGCGCCCGAGTTCACCGCAGTGACCAACCAGTTCGTGAACTCCTACAAGCGGCTCTGGGGTGGCGGAGAGGCTCCGAGCTACCTGAGCTGGGGCCACAACAACCGCTCAGCCTTGGTGCGGGTCCCGCTGTACAAGCCGGGCAAGGGCCAGTCCGCACGGATCGAGTACCGCGGCATCGATTCCGCGGCCAACCCCTACCTGGCCTACGCGGTCCTGCTCGGGGCCGGCCTGAAGGGCATCGAGGAAGGCTACGACCTCCCGGCCGCCGCCGAGGACGACGTGTGGTCGCTGAGCTCGGCCGAACGCCGCGCCATGGGCCATGATCCCCTCCCCGCCAGCCTCCATGACGCCATCCGGACGATGGAAGACTCGGAGCTCATGCCCCAGATCCTGGGCGAACAGGTGTTTGAGCACTTCCTGCGCAACAAGCGCGCCGAGTGGCAGGACTACCGCCTGCAGGTGACGCCCTACGAGCTGCAGCGCAACCTCGGCATCCTCTAGGCTGCGGGCGTGAGCCTGGCACGCCGCCTTATTGCGGCTGGATTCAGCGACCTCGACAAGGGGGAGCGGTTCCTTGCTGCGCCTGAACTGGAAGGGCTGGACCAGGACAGGCTGTTTGCGGGCCTGCAGTTGGCAGCCAGCCCGGACACCGCTCTGCAGTCCCTGGTCCGCCTGATCGAAAAGCACCCGGCGCTCCGGGAACTGGCCGCCGCCGACCCCGACACCAGTGAACCGATGTACCGCGTGCTAGGTGCGTCCGAAGCCCTGGGGGAATTCCTGATCCGGCATCCGGAACACCTGGAGGCCTTCCACGTCCGCGCCAGCCCCGAGCCGCTGCAGTCCGATCCTGCCGCCCTGCGCGGGGTCCTCCTGCAGTCCGTGGGCGCTGACCCCCGCGCTGCCCGGCCCGTGGCAGCCAGCACCGGCAATGACGCCTACGCGGCGCTTCGCACAGCGTACCGCAGGGGTGTAGTGGACCTGGCCGTCAAGGACCTGTGCGCGGCCGATCCCCTGGATTTCCTCCCGTCAGTGGGAGCGGAGCTCGCGGACCTTGCCGGCGCAGCCATCGAAGCGGCCCTCGCCGTCTCGCGCGCCGAGGCGGGCGAGCAGTACGGCGCCGGGGACGTTGCCGACGTCGGCCTTGCCGTGATCGGGATGGGCAAGTGCGGCGCCCGGGAACTGAACTACATTTCCGACGTCGACGTCATCTACGTGGTGGACCCCGGCGCCCTCGATGACGCGAAGGCGAACACCATAGGAACAGCGCTGGCGAGCGGAATCTCCCGCGCCATCTCCTCCGTTGCCCGTGAACCGGGCCTATGGGAGGTGGACGCGAACCTTCGGCCGGAAGGAAAGTCCGGACCATTGGTCCGCACCCTTGCCTCGCACCAGACGTACTATGCCCGTTGGGCTGAAAGCTGGGAGTTCCAGGCGCTGCTCAAGGCCCGGACCATTGCCGGCGACGCCGACCTTGGCCGCCGCTACGAGGAAGCCGTCGCGCCGCTGATCTGGAGTTCTGCAAGCCGGGACGGATTCGTGGAATCGGTGCAGGCCATGCGCCGCCGGGTGACCGAACACATTCCGGCTGCGGAGGAGCAGCGCCAGATTAAGCTTGGCCGCGGGGGGCTGCGTGACGTCGAATTCACCGTGCAGCTGCTCCAGCTGGTCCACGGCAAGGCAGATGAAACACTCCGACGCCGGGACACCACCTCCGCGATCGCTGCCCTGTCCGCCGGGGGCTATATCGGCCGCTCGGACGCGGCCGCCTTCGACAACGCCTACCGCTACCTGCGCCTGCTGGAACACCGCATCCAGCTCTTCCAGCTGCGCAGGACGCACCTGATGCCCATTGCCGAACCGGCGCTCAGGTCGCTGGCGAAAGCCGTGCTGGGCCCCTTCTCCAACGAGCGTCCCCATCCGGACGCGCTGCTGTCCACCTGGCAGAAAACCAAGCGCTCCGTCCGGGAACTGCATGAGCGCATCTTCTACCGGCCGCTGCTCAACACGGCGGCCAAGCTCAGCAGTGAAGACGCAAAGCTGACGCCGGAAGCAGCCGAGGGCCGCCTGGCTGCCCTGGGGTACCGGGACCCGAAGGGCGCCATGCGCCATATCGAGGCCCTGACCGCTGGTGTCAGCCGGCGCGCAGCCCTCCAGCGGCAGCTGCTGCCGATCCTTCTCGACTGGCTGGCTGAAGGCGTGGACGCGGACGCGGGGCTCCTTGCGTTCCGGCGCGTCAGCGAGGCCCTGGGAACCACACACTGGTACCTGGGGATGCTCCGGGACTCCAATGCGGCCGCAGAGCGGTTGTGCCACATGCTGTCCAACTCGCGGCTGATAGCGGATCTGCTGGAGGTTTCGCCCGAGTCGGTGGCCTGGCTGGGCCAGGACAAGGACCTGGCACCCGTGGGGTTCGATGCCCAGTGGCAGGAAATCACCTCCAAGATGTCGCGGCACGCGGATCCGGAAAGCGCCATGCGCCTCATCCGACTGATCCGGCGCCGTGAAATCCTCCGGATCGCCATCGCCGATTCAGCCGGCCTGCTGGACCAGGACCAGGTGGGCAGGGCCTTGGCGGACACGGACAGGGCCGCGGTCCTGGGCGCCCTGCGCGTGGCGGAGGGCATCGTCTCCGCCAACGGACCGCTGAAGACCACCGTGCTGGTGGTTGCCATGGGACGGCAGGGCGGCCGCGAGATCGGCTACGGTTCGGACGCGGATGTGATGTACGTGCACAGGGCCCTGCCCGGGTTCAGCCCCGAGGAAGCACAGGAACAGGCCACCCGGATCGTCAACAAGGTCTCCACCCTGCTGACCCAGCCCTTGAAGCCGGCCATCATGGCCGAGCGGGTGCTCCAGATGGACGCGGACCTGCGCCCCGAGGGGAAGAACGGTGCCATGGTCCGTTCCCTCGACTCCTTCGCCGAATACTACCGGCGCTGGTCCCTCATCTGGGAGGCGCAGGCCCTGCTCAGGGCCCGCCCCATGGCCGGCAATGACGACCTGGCCAGGGACTTCCTGGACCTCATCGAGCCCATCAGGTATCCGGAATCGGTTGCCGAGACCGACGTGCGGGAAATCAGGCGGATCAAGGCGCGCGTGGAGTCCGAACGACTGCCCCGCGGCGCCGACCCCGCACGCCACCTCAAGCTGGGCCGGGGCGGACTGAGCGACGTCGAATGGCTTGTCCAGCTCTTGCAGCTGCAGCACGCCGGCAGCCACCCGGAGCTGCGGACCACGTCCACCCTGGAAGCGCTGGACGCTGCCGCCCGGACCGGCCTGCTCGCACAGGACGACGCCGGCCTGCTGGCCGCCGCCTGGCGTCTTGCAAGCCGGATCCGGTCCGCGAACGTCATCTGGAGCGGCAAGGCCTCGGACCTTCTGCCGTCGTCCCGGCGGGACCTGGAAGCCGTCGCCCGCTGGTGCGGATACGAACCGGGACAGGCAGCGGCGCTGGAGGAGGATTACCTGCGGGTCAGCCGGCGGGCGAGGGCTGTCTTCGAGCGGGTCTTCTACGGCCAGTAGCCGGTAGGAGCCGGCGGAAGGCGGCAGGGCGGCTGACACCTGTCAGGGCCCGGTGCTAGGTTGAGCGCATGGCTAGCCAACTCTTCCTCAACCTGCCCGTCCAGGACCTCCAACGCTCAGTCGCTTTCTTCACGGCCCTGGGCTTTACCTTCAACCCCGATTTCACGGACGAGAACGCCACGTGCATGGTGGTCAACGAGAACGCGTACGTGATGCTCCTGGTGGAGGCATACTTCAAGACCTTCACTACAAAGGAGGTCGCCAGCACCAAGGGTTCAGCCGAAGCAATCATCGCCTACTCCGTGGACAGCAGGGAGGCCGTCGACCAGGCAGTGCAGAATGCCCTGGCCAACGGCGGCTCCGCGTCCCAGGATGCCCAGGACTACGGCTTTATGTACAACCACAGCTTCCAGGACCCGGACGGGCACCTTTGGGAGGTCTTGTGGATGGACCCGTCAGGCCCGCCCGCCGAGTCCCCCTCACACGAAGATTCTGCCGGACCTCAGACCTGAACGGCGTGGCCACGGACGTCTGGCTGATTTCGCTCCAGGACCTCGACGACGACGCCCGCGCCATCCACCTCGAGGCAGTTGGCGGACTCGAAATGGCGCCAGGGCAGGACAGGTTTGTTGGCGATCCGCTCCGGATGGCCCTCACCGGGCTTGCCGAGGAATCACGCCGGCCCTATGTCATCGAGTCCGCCGGCCGGACCGTCGGCGTCCTGACCCTGCAGGCCGCGGCGGCGCGCCTGGCCGGCTGGCCGGACGACCACTCTGCGTGGCTCCTCAGGGGCTTCCTGATCGACAGGCGCGAACAGGGCAGGGGACTGGGTCCGCTCGCGGCAGCCGCCGCCGTGTCCGCCGCCCAAAAACTCACGGCCAGGCACCATACCGGGGAGGCCGGCGTCGTTCTTTCTGTCAATGAAGCGAACGCTGCGGGCCTGTCCGCTTACCGCCGGGCGGGGTTCGTGGACCGGGGACAGTACACCGGCGGGCAGGCGGGTCCGCAACGGATCATGTTCCGCAGTTTTTGACCACAATGGCATAACAGGCGGCGGGCCGTATTGCGCTGAGAAAGCGATTGCCCGATCATGTGGAATGGCGGTGTTCTTCAACCTTGTTGGGGGGAGGGCTGAAACTGGTCTTCGTCCCGGGGGGCATTCGTCAGGGGGTCCGGCTCCCGGTCTCAGCACGTCTGGAGCCGGGCTCCCACCTTCGGGCCACACGCAAAAGGCGGCCACCGGTGAACCGGTGGCCGCCTTTGGTGTCTCAGGAGACGGTGATGCTAGACGCCGTAGTAGAGCTCGAACTCGTAGGGGTTCGGGCGCAGGGACAGCGGGCGGATCTCGTTCTCGTACTTGTACTCGATCCAGGTGTCGATCAGGTCCTGGGTAAACACGCCGCCGGCCTGCAGGAACTCGTTGTCCTCACGCAGGGCCTCCAGTGCTTCCTCGAGCGTGCCCGGAGCCTTGGGGATGTCCTTGGCCTCTTCGGCGGGGAGCTCGTAGAGGTCCTTGTCGATCGGGGCCGGGGGCTCAATGCGGTTGCGGATACCGTCGATGCCGGCCATCAGCTGGGCAGCGAACGCCAGGTACGGGTTGGAGGAGGGGTCCGGAGCGCGGAACTCGATGCGCTTGGCCTTGGGGTTGGAGCCCGTGATCGGGATGCGGATACCTGCGGAGCGGTTGCCCTGCGAGTAGACCATGTTGACCGGAGCTTCGAAGCCCTTGACCAGGCGGCGGTAGGAGTTCACCGTCGGGTTGGTGAAGGCCAGGACGGCGGAGGCGTGCTTGAGCAGGCCGCCAATGTACCAGCGGGCGGTGTCGGACAGGCCGGCGTAGCCCTTCTCGTCGTAGAACAGCGGCTCGCCGCCGTTCCACAGCGACTGGTGGCAGTGCATGCCGGAACCGTTGTCGCCAAAGACCGGCTTGGGCATGAACGTTACGGACTTGCCCCAGGCGTCTGCGGTGTTCTTGATGACGTACTTGAACTTCTGCAGGTCATCGGCAGCGTGCGTCAGGGTGGTGAACTTGTAGTTGATCTCAGCCTGGCCGGCGGATCCAACTTCGTGGTGGCTGCGCTCGACCTCAAGGCCGGCCTCGTCCAGCGCGACACACATGGCGTCGCGCAGGTCAGCCTGCTTGTCGGTGGGGGAAACCGGGAAATAACCGCCCTTGACGGGGGTCTTGTAGCCCAGGTTTCCGCCTTCTTCCTCGCGGCCCGTGTTCCAGTGGGCTTCCTCGGAGTCGATCTTGTAGAAGCTGCCCTGCGGGGAGGACTGGTACTGCACGTTGTCGAACACGAAGAACTCAGCTTCGGGAGCGAAGAATGCGGTGTCGGCGATGCCGGTGGAGGCCAGGTAGGCTTCGGCCTTCTCGGCCACGCCGCGGGGGTCGCGGTGGTACGGATCGCCCGTGCGGGGGTTGACGATGGAGAAGTTCAGCGCCAGCGTCTTCTCCATGCGGAAGGTGTCCAGGAACGCAGTGGTGACGTCCGGGATCAGCTGCATGTCAGACTCTGCAATGCCCTGGAAGCCGCGGATGGAAGACCCGTCGAAGAGCTGGCCGTTGACGAAGAAGTCCGCGTCAACGCTCTTGGCCGGCACGTTGAAGTGCTGCTGGACGCCCGGGAGGTCGGTGAAGCGGATATCGACGAATTTAATATCTTCGTCCTTGATGAACTTGAGGACTTCGTCCGCAGTCTTGAACATCTATGCTCCTAACGCATATGTAAATATCTGGCTGGCAAGCCAGCTGATCCAGCGCAATCCGACGGGCAGGGAAACGCAGTTTCCCTGCTGTGAGTACCTGCTGTGTAAACCTGCCCCGTACTGCCTGGCGGCGGATTGCTTGAAACTGGTAACAGCCTATGGACGCGGCATTTCCCGTCCGTGTCCGCATTGTTTCGGGCAGGTTACATAATGCCCTGATATGGCAACGCTATCTTCCGTCCACTCCGTGGTCTAACCCCATCCACAGTGTGGTCGGCGGGATGTCGCTAAGCTTGGACCGTGGTAGATCGCAAAGACATCGGCTCCTGGCTCTCCGGCCCCGACACTTCGGGTATCTCCAAATATCCGGGGGAGCGGCTGGGACTGCCCGAGTCGGGGCCGGGCTCGATTGCGCGGGCGGGCCGCAGGATCGCGGCCATCATGATTGACTGGGGCATCGCGCTCCTGATCAGCAACTTCGCTTTCGGGGGAGATCCGTGGGCCACCCTGGCGATCTTCGCCGTCGAACAGACCCTGCTGATAGGAACCCTTGGCTACAGCATCGGACACCGTGCCATGGGCATTCACGTGGTCAGGGCCGGCGGCGGGCCGGCCGGGCCGCTGGCCGCGCTGGTGAGGTCCCTGCTGCTTTGCCTGGTCATCCCCGCGGTCATTTTCGACCCCGACCACCGGGGCCTCCACGACAAGGCCATGGACACGCTGCTGGTGCGGCGCTAAAGGCTGCAGCCCCGGATTTCCGGGCCACGAGGCCCCGCTATACGGAGCTGGCTTCCCGAACTGCCGCGGTGCCCGGTGATGAAGGCGCGGCGTCCAGGTAGTTCCGCTTGTCCGCCCAGCGCTCGAACAGGACCGTGGCGAACGGGAAAACGGCGGAGATGCCGGCGAACAGCGCCACGACGAAGGGCCACCGCTGCAGCCTCCAGAGGGCAAGGGCGGCAATGCCATAGCCCACAAAGAGTGCACCGTGTATTGGTCCGGCAACCTGGACGCCTATCTCGGTGGTGCCGGCAATCCATTTGAAGTACATGCCGATAAGGAGCGCCGCCCAGCTGAAGGCTTCGGCGATGGCCAGGATCCGGAATGCGCGGATCACCGCCGTTTTCTTGAAGGTCACTATAATGTCCTCTCCTGCCGTGAAAGCGGCAAAGAAACGCCCCGGCTGCCGGCCGGAGCCGGAACCGGGGCAGGTTCGATAACTAGCGTCCGCGGTTGGGACGCGCCTTGTAGGGGTCGATGCCTTTGGGGATCGGGAGGCGGTTGCCCAGTGAGGCGATGCGCTTGGACACTGCGTTCACCTCAAGCTTGGTGAGTTCCTTCTTGAGCTTGCCCATCTTCTTGGCCACCTCGCTGATGGGCACCTGGCCCTCGCCCCGGCCGCTTTCGATGACGTGGACGGTGACGTTCGGCAGGATGCGCGCAAGGCGTTTACGTTCCGCGTCCAGCAGCGGCTTCACCCGGTGCGTGGGGCCTTCGCTGACAAGGACGACGCCGGGACGGCCGATGGCGCGGAAGACGGCGTCCTGCGTCCTTGGGTTAACGGCAACAGGCTGTTCCTCGGTGATCCAGCCGCGGCGGAGCGTTCCCAGTGCGGCGCCGGAGGCGCCGGGCTGGTTCTCGATCTGGGCGAATGCGGCGCGCTCTGCCCTGCGGGACAGGATGAACGTGGCACCGAGCAGGCCCAGGGGGATGCCGATGATCAGGCCGGTGATCCAGTTATCCAGCCAGAAGCCCACCAGGAAGCTGACAGCCACGACGCCAAGGAAAACCAGCAGCATCAGCCACGGGACCATGGGGTCATGACGGCGGGTCATGGTGAAGACTTCGCGGATCTGCTTGAGCCGGCTGGGCTTCTTGGCCTTCGCTTCTTTCGGCTTGCGGGAGAAGAGGCCACGCTTGACTGCGCTGGAGCCAGACGGAGTGGAGTTGCTGGAATCAGGGGATTTCGCCATAGTGCCTTAATTCTACGTGACCAAAGCCGAAGGGCCGGCACCGGATTATTCGGATGCCGGCCCTTCGGGGACGCTGCGTTTTGTTGGGAACTGCAGATCAGTGGTGTGCTGCGATGAGTGAGCTGGCTTCCTGGCGGGTGCTGCCGGAGGACTCGATGTGGGCGAGTTCCGCCGGGATTTCCCAGCCCTTCTTGCGCATCGCGGTGGCCCACAGGCGGCCGGCCCGGTAGGAGGAGCGGACCAGCGGGCCGGACATGACGCCGAGGAACCCGATCTCGGTGGCTTCGTCCTGGAGGTCCACGAATTCCTGGGGCTTGACCCACCGGTCCACCGGCAGGTGCCGCTCACTCGGGCGCAGGTACTGGGTGATGGTGATCAGGTCGCAGCCGGCCTCATGCAGGTCCCGCAGGGCCTCGGAGATCTCCTCGCGGGTCTCGCCCATGCCCAGGATCAGGTTGGACTTGGTCACCATGCCCAGGTTCCGGCC
>NZ_JBJURL010000206.1:0-617 GCF_046097905.1 Pseudarthrobacter sp. NKDBFgelt
GAGTGGATCAAGGCGAAGGTCCAGATGGGCCCGGAGTTTGTCCAGCTCAAGAACCTGGTCAAGAAAGAGGGCCTGCACACGGTGTGTGAGGAGGCCGGCTGCCCCAACATTTTCGAGTGCTGGGAGGACAAGGAAGCCACGTTCCTGATCGGCGGGTCCGAGTGCACCCGGCGCTGTGATTTCTGCCAGATCGATACCGGCAAGCCCTCCCCGGTGGACATGTTCGAACCCACCAAGGTGGCCCGGTCCGTGCAGGCGATGCAGCTGCGCTACGCCACCGTCACCGGCGTGGCCCGCGACGACCTCGAAGACGAGGGCGTGTGGCTGTACGCCGAAACGGTCCGGAAGATCCACGAACTGAACCCCGGCACCGGCGTCGAACTGCTGATCCCGGACTTCTCCGGCAAACCCGGGCACATCAAAGCGATCTGCGATTCAAAACCTGAAGTGTTCGCGCACAACGTGGAGACCGTGCCGCGGATCTTCAAGCGGATCCGCCCGGCGTTCCGGTACGAGCGGTCCCTGGATGTGATCACGCAGGGCCGGAACCTGGGCATGGTGACCAAGTCCAACCTGATCCTGGGCATGGGCGAGACCCGCGAGGAGATCTCCGAGGC